>JAUYUA010000083.1 GCA_030694935.1 Lutibacter sp.
GCTGTTCGCCAACTCAAAGTCTTTTCAACGCCTAGTTTGGTTAGAAATCTGACTATTCCCATTACTCGTTTGCATTGTTTTAGTCTAAAGCATTTGAGTCGTCGGCGTAGCCATCCTTCTATGGCTGTGAGTTTACTTTTCATCTGTGCCAGTTGAAAGTAGTGTAGCCATCCTTGTAAAACGGTCTTGAGTTCTTTCAGGAGTTGCTCCAGATTTACCCCTCTATTGCGTTGGGTAATCTTTTTGAGCTTTTCTTTTAGCCGTTGTTCACTCGTTTCACTTAACCTTAAATTTCCCCCTGTTGTTAGACTATATCCTAAAAAGCTCATCTTGTAATAAGGTTTTATACTACTCTTTTCTCGATTTACTTTTAGTTTCATCTTGTTTTCTATGAATTTAATTATGCTTCCTTGCACGCGTTCTGCACTCATTTGACTGCTTACGAATATTTGTACATCATCGGCATAGCGAACAAAACTTAATCCTCTTCGGTTTAACTCTTGGTCTAATTCATCTAAAACAATGTTAGATAATATTGGACTTAAAGGGCTTCCTTGCGGTGTGCCTTTTATTCGTTGTTCTTCTAAACCATTTTGCATGATGTTGGTTTTGAGTATTTTGGATATAAGTTTAAGCAGTCGCTTGTCCCCTATTCTTGTACTCAACAGCCACATTAGCCGTTGGTGGTTTACTTCATCAAAGAATTTTGCTAAATCCAAGTCTACAATTATTTTCTTCCCTGTTTTTACAATTTTACGTGTTTCTAACAATGCTTGATGTGCATTGTGCTTGGGACGAAAACCATAACTGTTCAGAGAAAATTTGGGGTCAAATATCGGTTGCAATACCTGGTTGATAGCTTGTTGTACTACTCGGTCTTTGACCGTGGGAATTCCTAATTGTCGGAAACCGCCTTTGGGTTTGGGTATCTGTACCCCTCTGACGCTTTGGGGTTGGAAGTTTCCTTGTAGTATTTGACTTTGTAGCTCTTGGTAGTTTTCACAGAACCACTCTCCAAAATCTTTGATGCTCATTAAGTCAACGCCACAACTACCCCCATTTCGTCTTACCTGTTTATAGGCTTTTTGCAGGTTGCTAAAACTTGTAATCTGTTCTAGTAAACCTGTCGTCTGATTGCGTTCTTCTTCGCATATAGAAAGCCACGCAGGGTTTACCTTTCCGTTATCTTGATACCATACGGGTATCGCCATAGCAAATAGGTCATCGCTATAATCGCATTCTTTCTGTCTTGCAGACTTCATCTGGATTTTCGATTGTTTTCTTCCCTTTTCCATTGTCTTTTACTATTCAAAAAAAAAACTCCTCAGCTTTAAGGATTCGACCCTTCGCTCCATTTCCATTACAGAAACTTCTTCACTACTATGGTCTCGGCTGACTTCTGTATAATGGCTTTGTCTAACCTGTTCGCTCGGCTTAACCTCCGCTTGATTATACAGACCTCCTACGGTAAACTCATATCTCTTTCATTGTAACCGACATAATTTACTACCCTTGTTTACGTCCAACTATGGGGCTTTGCAGTCTAATGCCTACTAACCCACAAGGTAAGCCTTATATTATGTTTCTGTCCGTTCGGTCACAATTTTGCCTCCTGCTTCCTTCAGATTCTATCTCACGATAGACACCCTTGCGATTGGCTAACGATTCCCATTGGCAGGCTCGTTCGGGATTTGCACCCTATAGATATATGGTATGCGTAGCGCACAATTAAAAAAGTCTCGAGAAATCTCGAGACTTTTTATTTCTGATTTTTTCTTTAAAAAGTAATAATATTTGTAGTCCCCACAACTGTAGTATATTATTATAGCTTTTCTTATCTATCAGAAAATTAACTTCAAAAATAAATTAAAGAATTTGTCGTCCCCACAACTGTAGTATCATCTTTAATTATTGTAAATATAACTGTTATACTTCAAAAATATTGCCTTAAAACGATTTTTTTGAAAAAAAATCAATGTTGTCCGATAAAAACTCATTGCATTTTATAAATCTCAATCTAAATGGGACTTAACAAACAGGTCGCCCCGATGGGGCTTGTTTTTAACGAAAAACTATTTTCTACAAGCAGGTCGTCCCGATGGGACTAAAAACAGCTCCGTAGGAGCGAAATGTTTGTGGAATATTGTAAAAAGTCAGGTTTAAAGCCCCATCGGGGCGACCTGTTTTTTTTTGAAAAATTTAACCGGACAATAATGAAAAAAAAATATAAGCCATTGCATTGAAAAAATAAAACATTTTAAAACTTCATAAACATTTACGAAAACCTTGTAGTAAAAAAAATGGGGCTTTGTTTAATTACTACAATGCAAAATGGTATTTTTGCAGTTCGACTTAAACTTATATTTTTTATAAATGAAAAAAATAACAAAAGAAACCTATATCAACTGGTATAAAGACATGCTTTTTTGGAGAAAATTCGAAGATAAATTGGCGGCACTTTATATTCAACAAAAAGTAAGAGGTTTTCTGCATTTATACAATGGACAAGAGGCTGTTTTGGCGGGCGCTTTGCACGTGATGGAAAAAAATGACAAAATGATCACTGCTTACAGAAATCACGTTCAACCGATAGGATTGGGCGTTGATCCTAAAAGAATTATGGCGGAATTGATGGGAAAAGACACAGGAACTTCTCGTGGTATGGGTGGTTCTATGCATATTTTTTCTCCTGAACATAATTTTTATGGCGGCCACGGAATTGTGGGCGGACAAATACCTTTAGGGGCAGGCTTGGCTTTTGCCGATAAATATTTTGGACGCGATGGCGTTACCTTAACATATTTTGGAGATGGAGCGGCCAGACAAGGTTCTTTGCACGAAACATTTAATATGGCCATAACCTGGAAACTTCCAGTGGTATTTATTTGTGAAAACAACGGTTATGCCATGGGAACATCTGTGAGCAGAACTTCCAATCACGAAGATATATGGAAACTTGGTTTGGGCTATGAAATGCCTTGCGGACCAGTAGACGGAATGAATCCGGTTAAAGTGGCAGAAGCGATGGACGAAGCCATTAAACGTGCCCGAAGAGGTGACGGACCAACGTTGCTCGACATAAAAACATACCGATACAGAGGCCATTCAATGAGTGATGCCCAAAAATACAGAACCAAAGAAGAAGTGGACGAGTATCGTAAAATTGATCCAATTTCTCAGGTTTTGACAGTGATACAAGAAAAAAAATACGCTACAGAAAAAGAAATTAAAGCTTGGGATCAAGAGGTAAAAGATAAGGTGGAAGAATGTCAAAAATTCGCTGAAGAATCTCCTTATCCAGACAAACAATTATTATACGATATTGTTTACGAACAAAAAGATTACCCGTTTTTAAAACATAGATAAATGGCAGAAATTATAACAATGCCACGTTTAAGTGATACAATGACAGAGGGCGTTGTGGCACAGTGGTTAAAAAAAGTTGGCGATAAAATTTCAGAAGGCGATATTTTAGCCGAAATTGAAACCGACAAAGCAACCATGGAGTTTGAATCTTTTAGCGAAGGAACGCTTTTATACATCGGTTTAAAAGATGGCGAAAGCGCTCCGGTTGATTCATTATTGGCTATCATTGGAGAAGAAGGTGAAGATATTGACGCCATTCTAAAAGAATTTAAAGCAGCCACACCAGGCGCAAGCAAAGCTCCAGAAACAACAAAAACTCCTGAAGCGCCAGAAAAATCAGCTGCAATCGCTGAACCTGTTAAAGTTGCCGAAACTGCACAAGCTCCAGTATCAGCAAATGCATCCGGAAGGATAATTGCATCACCTTTGGCAAAAAAAATAGCATCAGAAAAAGGAATTAATCTAAATACCGTTTCCGGAACAGGTGATGGCGGACGCATTGTAAAATCGGATGTTGAAAATTATGTGCCAGCTGCAGTTTCTGCCGTTGCCACTGTTGCTGCACCGATTGTTTCAGGAACAGAAAGTTTTGAAGAAACACCAAATTCGCAAATGCGTAAAACCATTGCGCGCAGATTGGCAGAATCTAAATTTACCGCACCTCATTATTATTTAATGCTGGAGATTAATATGGACAACGCCATTGAATCGCGCAGAATTATTAATGAATTGCCAGACACTAAAGTATCTTTCAATGATATGGTGGTTAAAGCAAGCGCTATGGCCCTGAAAAAACATCCCAAAGTTAATTCACAATGGTTTGACGACAGAACCCGCATAAACCACCACGTGAATATTGGTGTTGCTGTTGCTGTTGAAGACGGATTGGTGGTACCGGTAACTCGTTTTACCGATCAAAAAAGCATGACCCAAATTGGAGCGGAAATAAAAGACATGGCAACTAGAGCCAAATCTAAAAAATTAACGCCTGCAGAAATGGAAGGAAGCACTTTTACGGTTTCTAACCTTGGAATGTTTGGAATTTCAGAATTTACTTCGATTATCAATCAGCCAAACTCGGCAATTTTATCGGTAGGAGCCATTATTGAAAAACCTGTGGTGAAAAATGGCCAAATTGTGGTTGGCAATACCATGAAAATTACTTTGGCTTGCGATCACAGAACCGTTGACGGCGCAACCGGATCTGCTTTTTTACAAACGTTAAAACAATATATTGAAAATCCGGTAACTATGTTAGCGTAAGCAATATAGCATATATAGTTTTAAAAACCCATTGCAAAGGCAATGGGTTTTTGTTTACTTTCAGTAAATTTAGTGCCAATATAACCAAATTATTCTGCCGTTTTTGGATCAATAATTGTGGCAACCTCACTTACGGAATTTGCCGGAAATCCACCTTGTTTTGCGTGTTCCCGAACCATTTCTTCATTTGGAGCAAGATAAACACAATAAATTTTATCCCTAGTAACATAGCTGTGGATCCATTGAATTTCTGCACCCATTTTTTCTAACACAGCACAAGAAATTTTTGAAATGGCTTTCAATTCTTCCGCAGTTAATTTGCCTGCATCTGGAATTTCACGCTCAATGACATACATATTTTGGTTTTCCTTTAAATTTTCTGTCTTTAACATAATTGCAGCCTTTTTTGATTAGTAGAACAATTCAAAACAGACAATGCAATAATGAAAATCAATAAACCTTTTAAAATCTTCATAATTATATATTTTTAGTTAATAGTATAGCTAAACTACTAAATATCAATATGATAACACACAATTTATTCAATTAAATTTAATCAAAGTATTTCTAAAATTCAGAAATCCCTTAATTCAATATTATTTTAGAACTTGATATGAAACGAGCCATAACAAATTTTGATACACAGTAGAATGATTAATGGCGAACCTGCCTGTCCGGCAGGCAGGCCAGCCAGCCGGCAGGCAGGCAGGCAGGCAGCATCTGTACCAATAAAAAATAAAAGATAAACAGATGAAAAAATCCATCTGGGCGAACCGTTTATCAAATCCCCTTTTGTATGAAATAAATCCTTCTTTTTGAATTCTTATCTTATCCAATAACAATGTTTTATATTAATTATTCGGTTTTATATTCTGATTCACGCTAAAAAAATTAGTTGGATCATATTTCATTTTAATTTTTGTCAAACGGCCATAATTGTGTTTATAACTTGCTTTCACACGTTCTTGTCCTTCATCCATCATAAAATTTGAGTAGGCGCCACCAGAAGAATATGGATGCAAAGCTTCCCAATAATCTTTACACCAGTTTGTGATTTTATCTGAATCTTCAGGGTTTGGAGAAACACCAACAATTACGCCTGCATATTTTGCGTCGCGATAAGCCCAAGGTGTTTCATCTTTGCCAACATTACTCGCTGCACCACTTATTGGGTATAAATGCATTTGAGAAAGTGGCGTTGGAATTTTTGATCCGAATTTCAAATGTTGCGCACTGATTTCAGGGCCTAATTCATTAAAAAAGTCTGCTCTCCAATACCATTGCAGCCCTGAAGGAAATAATCCGTCAAATAATGTTTGAATTGCCGGATATGGCATTTCACCCACATGTTCAAATAAAGGCTTCATCGCTAATATTGGCTTGAATACTTCAGCTGCTTTATCCATATCACCCACATAACACCACACGATTCCACAGAATTGTTTGTTGTGCAGATGTTCGGGAAATGGTGCTCCCGGAATAACCATAGTAGCAATAAATCCGTTTAATTCGTCTGGAGCATTCGTTAAAAACTTTTGATACCATTTCATAATTTCAACTGTTTTTTCGATAGGCCATAAAGTTGGGCCGCCAAAAACAGTTTTTACAGGATGCGCTTGAAATTTAAAAGAGGTTACAATTCCGAAGTTACCGCCGCCACCACGAATAGCCCAAAATAAATCTGTGTTCTGCTTATCATTTACAGTTACAAAACTTCCATCAGCCAAAACCATATCGGCTTCCAATAAATTATCTATGGTCAATCCATATTTTCTTGATAAATGACCAATACCTCCGCCAAGCGTTAATCCACCGACACCTGTGGTAGAAATAATGCCGGCAGGTATTGCCAACCCAAAAGGATGTGTCGCGTGGTCAACTTCTCCCCATAGGTTTCCTCCTCCAACTCTTACGGTATTATTTGAAGTGTCAACTCGAACATATTTAATTCCTGATAAATCAATTACCAATCCGTCGTCACAAATGCCTAAACCGCCGCCATTGTGACCACCGCCTCTGACGGCAACCAATAAATTATTTTTTCTGCCAAAATTTACGCAATTAATAACATCAGCAACATCCACACATTTTACAATTAAGCCAGGATGCTTATTTATCATTGCATTATACACTTTACGTGCATTGTTATACCCTGAATCTTTCGGGAATATTAATTCGCCCCTAATTTTAGCTGAAAATTCTTCAATTAAGGAAGTGTCTAAATTTTTTGCTGGATTTTTCATGGTTTTTGTTTTTAAATTTTACAAAAAATTATTGGGAGACAATCATCCCTTTCAATGACCAAAGAATTGCAAGCACCTCATTTTTTGCGTCTTCACTGACTAAATTTTTATCCAATGCAACAAAAATATCGTCAATTACATGCATATATTCTGCCGGACTAATATTCATTCCTTTATGGGCGGTTACCATATCTTTTCCATTATATATTGATGGCCCGCCACTGCCAGCGCTAAAAAATTCAATGGTATGCTGTTTAATGACCGCTAATTTTTCTGGCTGCTCTTTGTAAGGCAAAAATCTTGCATTTACGGCAGGGTTGTTCATGTGTGTCTCCACAGTGTCATCAACAATCCGTGAAATGCCATCTCTGCCTCCTAAACGTTCATAAAGTGTTTTTGTCATAATATTTGATTTTTAGGTTAGTAATAAAGTATTCAATAAGATCAACCAAAAAGATTAGCATCTTTTCAATGAATCTTTTAAACAACCAATTTTAGTGATATTTAAAAGAAAATACCGCTACATTTAATTCAAATAAGTATAATTTTGGGTCATTCTATAAAACTATAATGACTAAGTTTTATGCTGTTGAATAAATTTTGAAGGTAAAATACCGTATTTTTCCATAAAACATTTAGAAAAATAAGCAGGGCTGTTAAAACCTGATTCGTAAGCAATTTCAGAGATGTTTCTGTTTTGTTTATGAAGTAATCCTAAAGCCTTTTGCAATCTATATTCTTTAATAAAATTATTGGGAGACAAACCTGTTAGCTTTATCAATTTTCTGTAAAATTGTGATTTACTGTACCCCAAACCGCTACTGAAATTATTGACATTAAAACTGGAGGCATTCCATAATTGTTCAACATAATTCATTAATTTTATCAGAAAGCTTTCTTCGGCTGGATCTAAAGCTTTAATTAATTTGTGATCAATAATCAAATTTCTGTTTTCACTTTCATACAATACCTTCACCTCATTAGAAATAACCACTTGAGCATTCACAATATCACACATTCTTGTAGCCAAAACTATGGCTTCTTCAAAAAGGTTTTTTTCGTCAGACACCGGAACTCCGGCGCTTAATGCAATTTTAATTTTACGATTTTTCAAATCGAATTTTGGAGTGACATATTTAAAATTTGATTGAATTTTAAGGATACAAGAAACAGCATTGCTTACCGATTTAAAAGACACTAAATAATAATTACTGTCACTTTTAACAATACTTCCTTTAAAATGTTTTAAGGATTTTAAAACACTGTTATGAAATTTTTGCGCAAATAAATTAAACTGATTTGCTTCTAATCTATCTATATAACTACTGGATTTTAAAACCATAATAACCCTGAAAGCCGGATCGTTTATGATGTTTAATTTAGTGTTTTGAGCATTAACAGGATCTTCAATTCTACCCAAAAAAGATTCAACTATTTTACTGTCAACTTCAATTATTTTATGAGGCACCTCACCGTGAGCGTGGTCATGCATTTTTTTTATAGCCTCCTTGTTAGGTGCTTCAATTAAACAAAATGCCGTTTTTCTTTTTTCATCAAACCAATACGTAATTCCCCTGCATTTATATTTATCTTGTATTTTTAAATCCGCTTGATGTAATTGCGCTACGTTTTCTGCTGTAACGGTTTCAGATACATCATGGCGATCCATATATATAGGCATACTGACAGTTTTAATATGCAATATAGTAATTATTTATGAATGTAAATATTATAACAAATTAAAGACCAATTGAATACACCCCATTAATTTTGGCTTAAACCCATCATATATCAAAAAAAATCCCCAACTTTCGTTGAGGATTTTAAATATTTTAATGCTGCAAATTATTTTTTAAATTGTGCATATTTAGTTTTGAACTTATCAATACGTCCTGCAGTGTCAACCATTTTAGTTTTACCTGTGTAATATGGATGTGAAGTTCTTGAGATCTCTAATTTTACCAAAGGGTATTCAACACCATCAACTTCAAGAGTTTCTCTAGTGTTTACTGTTGAACGAGTTAAAAACACATCTTCATTCGACATATCTTTAAATGCTACCATTCTATAATTTTCTGGGTGTATACCTTTTTTCATCGTAAACTCGTTTTAAATGTAATTTTATTTTTAAGACTGCAAATTTAACTATATTTTTGAAACTTCAAACAAATAATTTATTTTATTTACATAAAAAATTCATAAAACGCCTTTTTAAGATATGTCCTACAAATCATTTTTTAGTTTTTTCATCTTTATCCTATTATTCTCCTGTGAAAGCGAACATAAATTTATAATAAATGCACCACAAAAAATTCAGACAAATAAGGAATTGACCTTTTCTGTTTCAGAAAAAAGCAATCAGCCTATAGATTCTGTCCAATTTTTAATAGATGATAAAAAAGTAAAAAGTGACCTAACATCTGCAACCCTTAAAATTAATGATTATAAACTTGGAAAGCATGTGATCACCGCCATTATTTTTCACGAAAATAAAACGACGAAGATTTCTGAAACCATTTATTTTTTGGCTGATGCAGCTCCGGAAATTTATACCTATAAAATTATAAACACCTTTCCGCACGACAAAGATGCTTATACCCAAGGATTGGAATTTTACAACGGATCTTTATATGAAGGAACCGGAAGGAAAGGAAGTTCTTCCATTAGGAAAGTTGAGTTGAAAACCGGAAAAGTATTGCAGCAAAAAGATTTAGATGCGCAATATTTTGGAGAAGGAATCACTATTTTCAACAATAAATTGTACCAGCTCACCTGGCAAAGCGGTATTGGTTTTGTATATGATTTAAACACTTTTGAGCAAGAAAAAACATTCAATTACACCAAAAGCAGGGAAGGTTGGGGATTGACCCATAACCTCGAAAAATTAATTAAAACCGACGGGACAGAACTTATTTGGTTTTTGAATCCCGAAACCCTAGTTGAGGAAAGTTATATTGAAGTTTACACCAACGAACGCAAAGTGGAAAAACTAAACGAACTGGAATATGTAAACGGATTGATCTACGCGAATATTTGGCAACAAAACAGTATATTAATTGTGAATCCAAACACAGGAAAAGTGGAAGGAGTTGCCAATTTAAATGGTTTAAAAACCCTTATTGATATAGAACAAAAATTAGATGATGCCGATGAAGTGCTTAACGGAATCGCCTTCGACAAAGAAAATAACCGCCTTTTTGTGACCGGAAAACACTGGGGTAAATTGTACGAGATTGAGTTGCTAAAAAAATAAGGCGAAGCAAATTATTTTTATCTTTACAAAAACATCCCGAATGCGTTATTCTGTAACTTTATTATGCGCTTTAACATTGCTGGTCTTTTTTTCGTGCAGAAAAGATTTTTCAGCGGAGTTAAGTTCGGGCAACCTTTCATTTTCAAAAGATACGGTGTATTTGGATACTGTTTTTACCAATATTGGCTCAAGCACCTACAATTTAAAGGTTTACAACAAAAGCAATAAAAACATCTCCATTCCGTCAATTGCACTCGGCAAGGGTGAAAACTCATTTTACAGGTTGAATGTTGACGGAATTCCAGGCAAAATTTTTGAAAATGTGGAAATTTTGGCCAAAGACAGTCTGTTTATTTTTATTGAAACCACCATCGATTACAGCCAGGTTTCCAACCCGATTTATACTGATGAAATTGTTTTCGACCATGGCATAAATTTACAGGAGGTAACATTGGTGACTTTGGTGAAAGATGCCCATTTTTTGTTTCCTTCAAAAGATGCAAATGGTTTTATTGAAACAATATCAATTGGAAAAACAACTGATGGCGATGATTTGAAAGTCAATGGATTTTACCTCGATGAAAACACCACTTTCACCAACGAAAAACCTTATGTAATTTATGGGTATTGCGCTGTTCCGCCTTCCAAAACATTGACCATTGAAGCGGGTGCAAAAATTTATTTTCACGCAAATTCAGGATTGATTGTCAGTAAAAATGCCACATTAACCATCAATGGCGAATTAAACAATAAAGTTTTTATGGAAGGCGACCGGCTTGAGCCGCAATTCAGTGAAATTCCCGGACAATGGGGAGCGATTTGGCTTCGTGCAGGAAGTAAAAACAACAGCATAAAAAACACCACCATCAAAAATGCTTCGGCAGGAATTATTTCAGATTCAATCGGCAATAACTCCGCTCCTACTCTAATCATTAAAAACAGCCAGATTTACAACAGTTCCAACTTTGGAATTTTAGGACGAGAAACCAATATTTACGGAGAAAATTTGGTGATTAACAACAGCGGACAATCGTCTTTGGCCTGCACAATTGGCGGAACTTACAATTTTGTTCATTCAACCTTTGCAAATTATTGGAACAACAGTTTTAGGCAATACCCAAGCGTTTTTATCAATAATTTTTTCACTTACAATAAAAACAATGCGCAAGTTGTTGAAAAACGGAATTTACACGCAGCTAATTTCACCAATTGCATTATTGACGGAAACAGCAATATTGAATTGGTGATTGAAAAAGCCGAAGGCACTGTTTTCAATTATTCCTTTAAAAATAACCTGATCCGATTTAAAGATCCTAATGATCCAATTCACTATATTGACAATATTTTTAATGGAAATCCGCATTTTAAATCGCCATTAAAAAACGAATTAATGATAGGCCAAAATTCAGAAGCCATCAAAAAAGGAAATGAACAAGGAAGGATTTTAGCACCGAACGATATTTTAGGCGTCACAAGAAGTATTCCTGCCGATATTGGCGCGTATCAACATATTATATTTAATTGAAATGAAAAACGTAATAATTACAGGAACAAGTCGCGGAATTGGTTTTGAACTGGCGCAATTGTTTGCCAAAAATAATTTTCAGGTGTTGGCTTTGTCGAGAAATACAACCTCATTGGAAAATCTAAAGCTGAAAAATATCACCACCATTTCTGTGGATTTATCTGCTGAAAAAGATTTAAAAAAGGTGACGGATTTTGTAAGTGAAAACTGGAAACAGGTTGATATATTGATCAATAATGCCGGGAAATTAATCAACAAACCTTTTGGGAATTTAACTTCATCAGATTTTTTAGAAGTTTACAAAGTCAATGTTTTTGCCGTTGCCGAACTTACGCGGTTGCTCATTCCATTTTTAGCAAAAGGAAGTCACGTGGTAAATATCAGCAGTATCGGCGGCATTCAGGGCAGTATGAAATTTCCCGGATTGGCAGCTTACAGTTCATCAAAAGGCGCTTTATTGACATTGACCGAAGTGTTGGCGGAAGAATATAGGGAACAACAAATCTCCTTTAACGCATTGGCCCTGGGAGCGGTGCAAACCGAAATGCTTGAAGTGGCGTTTCCCGGATATAAAGCATCTGTTTCCGCTGAAGAAATGGCCGATTATATTTATAATTTTGCCTTAACAGGAAATAAATTTTATAATGGAAAAATTTTGCAGGTTTCTTCAACAACGCCTTAATATTCTATGAAAATACTTTCAAAATACATTCCTGAAGCTTCGGTTGGATTGGTTGAAGAAATTTTGACAAATCATCCTATTCACATCAAAATTGTGAATAACAGAGCCACAAAACACGGTGATTTTAAAAGAAAACTCAACGGCGATTTTCAAATCACTTTAAATAACACGTTAAATCAATATCAGTTTTTATTTACGCTAATTCACGAATTGGCGCATTGGGTGACTTTTAAAAAGCACAAAAGGGTAAAACCGCACGGCAAGGAATGGAAGCAAAATTTTCAGCATTTGATGTTGCCTTTTTTGCAGCCGACTATTTATCCGTCGCACCTGCTTCCCCATTTGGCGAATTACCTTAAAAATCCGAAAGCGAGCACCGGAGCCGACGTTAATTTAACGCGCGAAATGAATATCTACAATGAAAAGTCGGGAAAGAGTTTTGTCTTTGAGCTCGAAATCGGAAGCTTTTTTAGCTTCAACAACAAAGCTTTTAAAAAAGGAGCCAAGAGAAGAACGCGATTTGAATGCATTGAGATGGCAAGCAAAAAGGTGTATTTATTCAATCCAAACGCTGAAGTCGAAATCCTTTCTTCACATTAAAAAAAGTCATTGCCAACAAAAACAAAGGATAATTCGTATTTTTGAACTATAAATTTATTGAGATGGATAAGAATTATTATGCAGTAATAATGGCTGGCGGCGTCGGCTCCCGATTTTGGCCTATGAGCACAGAGCAGTTTCCCAAACAATTTCACGATATGTTGGGAGCTGGAAGCACCCTAATCCAAAAAACGTTCAGCCGATTTGAAAAAATAATTCCTTCGGAAAATATTTTAATCGCCACCAACAAAAAATATGAAAATTTGGTTTTTGGGCAGTTGCCAAAAATTTCATCGAAACAATTGCTGTTAGAACCTGCAATGCGTAACACGGCACCGTGTATTTTATACAGTGCATTTAAAATTTACAATGAAAACCCGGATGGCATTATGGTTGTTGCGCCATCTGATCATTGGATTGAAGATGAGCAAGAATTTTTAAAAAATATTAAAACAGCTTTCGATTTCTGCACAGAAAATGATGCGTTAGTAACGCTTGGCATTCAGCCATCAAATCCTAATACAGGTTACGGCTATATTCAGTTTGAAAATTCAGAAAATGAACTGAAAAAAGTTAAAAAATTTACCGAGAAACCCAATTTGGAAATTGCCGAACAATTTTTAAAAAGTGGCGATTATCTTTGGAACGCAGGCATTTTTGTTTGGAGCGTAAAAAGCATTTTAAATGCTTTTAAAACATATTTACCTGAGATGTTCGCATTATTCTCAAAAGGAGAAAATAATTACAATACCACTTTGGAAACGCAGTTTATCGATGCAAATTACGCGTTTTCAGAAAATATTTCCATTGATTTTGGCATTATGGAAAAAGCAAACAACGTATTTGTGTTGCCGGTAAATTTTGCTTGGAACGATTTGGGGACTTGGAGCTCTTTATATCATGAATTAAAAAAAGATTCGGACCAAAATGCCACTTTGGGCGGAAACGTGATTTATATAGATTCAGCAAACAATATCGTACAAACACAATCTAAAAAACGTGTGGTGATTCAAGGTTTAAATGATTTTATTGTGGTTGAAAAAGATGATGTAATTCTTATTTGCCCTAAAAATAAGGAACAAGAAATAAAACAAATCACTTCAAAAGTGAAAACCGAATTTGGCGAAGATTTTGTTTAAAAGATGTAATGATAAATAATCACTAAAAATCGAGAATAATTCCAAATCTTGGCAGTACAGTCCCTGAAGTGTTTTTTACACTTTCCAATACATATTTGGAACTGTTATTGGAATCAATTATTTTATTTCCGTTGGCATCCAAAGTCGGAATTAAATAAGGCTGCTCAATAGCTTCACCAGCTAACGCGTTTTGCACATCCACATAAAAATTGAGGGAAAATTTTTTCCAAAACCACGTTTTATCTATCCGAAGATCCAATTGTGTAAAGGTTATAAATCGTTCGGCATTTAATTGGTCATAATCTAAAATTCCCTGGTTTGATACATCATAATTTGTAATTTCAGAAGATGCATCTATATCATAAGGTGTATAAGGGCGTCCGCCAACCAATCTAAATTTACCGCCAATCTCCCAATTTCTTTTCAGCTTTTTCCCTGCTGTTAAGGTCAATAAATGCTTGTTGTCCCAAGTTGAAGGAATATAGTTGTTTAAATTGTCTTTAAATTCACTCACCACAAAAGTGTAGGATAAAATTCCGTACAATCCGGCGAAAGATTTTTTTTGCGCGAATAATTCAAATCCATAAGCCCTTCCTTCGGATGTTGAAGTAACTTCTTCATTGCCTACAACACCAAAATCGGCTCCTAAATTTGCCAAACTGATTTGATTTCTAATGGAAAACGGATAATTTTTGTACGTTTTATAAAAACCTTCCACGCTCATTTTTGAACTGTTGTTTGGCGTAAATTCAAATCCGCTTACCCAATGATTTGCTTGTAAATATTTTAAACCGTTGTTTTTATTCACCAAGCTATTTTCGTTATCTCTAAATCCCAAAATTGTATAGGTTGGAAGCTGGGAATAAATCCCTGCCGAAGCATTGACGGTGAGTTTATTTGTGAGTTCGTAAGCCAAAGAAATTCTTGGTGAAAAATGATTGAGCGGATTTTGCATTTCTTTGTTATAATCTGTGCCATCCATACGAAAACCTAGGGAAGCACCCAATTTGGAGTTGAAATATTTTTTTGAGACTTGCCCAAATACGGCGTATTTAAACATCGCCAATTCCGAAGAAAAATTGACTTCAGAAACGCCTTCTGAATTGGCTGTTTTTTGAAATGTTTCATTGGTGTATTTAGCTTGCTCTAAACCAAAACCGACCGATAATTTATAATTATTGGTTGTAGTTGACGTGTTTTCAAACCGAAACTTATTTTCAGTTTCTTTTGAAGTATAGTCAAGCAATAAATTGGAAGTGTTTGTTGTGTTGTTAAAATACTTTTTAGCGTTGTTGCTTAGCTCGTTTCTGCTCACAACAACCTGTTGCATAGAATTGCCGGCATAATGCTTGTAAGAAGCTCCAACTGTATAATTCCATTGTTCCTGAACCGGAACAATACTTAAAATGTAACGATTTCTTTTGATGGTTTCTTCATCGGTCACATTTTTATTGACGCTTTCATTTAAACGAAACTTATCAATGGCTCCAAGTCCAATTAAACTAATTTCACTGTTGGCAGACAATTGGTGCTTTACTTTTAGTTGAAAATCGTTATAGGTTGGCAAAAAAGGCAGTTTTATTAATTTAAACAAGTACTGCAAATACGATTGGCGAACCGATGCTATAAACGTGGTTTTATCGTTAATTGGGCCGTCTAAGGTAATTCCGGCATCTGAAGTGCCTAAAGTTGCCCTTGTATTTAATTTCTCTGGATTCCCGTCTTTCTGCGTAAACTCAATAATAGAACTTAGTGAATTTCCTTTATTTGATTCAAATGCACTCGTTGAAAAATCAACATTTCGAATTAAGTCGGCATTAATAATCCCCACCGGTCCGCCTGTGGATCCTTGTGTTTGAAAATGATTGATTACAGGAACTTCTATGCCATCCAAATAAAATTTATTTTCAACAGGCGATCCGCCTCTAATAATGATATCATTTCTGAAACCTGGATTTGACGCAACTCCGGGAAGCGATTGAATGACTTTTAAAACATCCCGATTTCCGCCTGGATTTCTTTCAATTTCGGCAATTCCAAGAGATTGGCGAGATAGCGGACTTTCAATTGATTTTTTAAATAATTTAGCTTGCACAAGCACTTCTTCCAATTGCTCGTTATCTTGTTTCAATTCAATAAAAATATAGGGCGTTTTTTCATTGGTCACCAAATAATCCTCAGACAAAGCAGTTAAATATCCTAAAAAAGACACTTGCACTTTCACATACCCCAACGGAACATTTTTAATAATAAAAACGCCATTTTCATCAGAAATTGCACCAATATCTGTTCCAACCACAAGAACATTTACAAAAGGCATTTGACCTCTGGTTTGCACATCAATCACTTTGCCTTTAACCGTACCAGTATTTTGTGAAAACCCTACAGAAAGGCTTAATAAAAAAATGGAAAGCGCAATCTTTTTTATCATAACGTAATTGTTCAATTTTATGCAAAAATATTCTTTTGTTTAATAATATCAATATTTTGTTAAACATTTTATTGACAAAAATTAGAAAAGCCCCAAACTGATTTGTTTAGGGCTTTTGTGGTGAGAGAAGGATTCGAACCTTCGAAGCTTGCGCAGCAGATTTACAGTCTGCCCTCGTTGGCCACTTGAGTATCTCACCAAGATTTTAAATAAAAAGCTCCCCTATTGTGAGAAGCTTTTTGTGACCGGGCTGGGGCTCGAACCCAGGACCACCTCCTTAAAAGGGAGGTGCTCTACCAACTGAGCTACCAGGTCAAATTCTTTCTTTTTAGCGGGTGCAAATATAACGGTATATTTAATAAAAACAAACTTCTTAACTACTTTGTTTCTTTTAAATATGCCTCTCGTACTTTCTTAAAAAGATTAGAAGAATATACGAAATTTACAACCGCTTCATTTTCAGTAATAAAAATCTCTTTATTGGATCCTTCCCATTCTTTTACGCCATCTTTCAATAAAATAATTTTTTCGCCAATTTCCATCACAGAGTTCATATCGTGTGAGTTTATCACCGTAATTATTTGATATTCCTCTGTAATTTCTTTGATTAAATTATCAATAACGGTAGCTGTGTTTGGATCTAAACCCGAATTTGGTTCATCGCAAAACAAGTATTTCGGATTCATTACAATGGCACGGGCAATGGAAACACGCTTTTGCATTCCGCCCGACAATTCGGCTGGGAATTTTTTGTTGGCATTTTCCAAATTCACCCGTTTCAACACAAAATTCACACGATCCATCCTTTCAGAAAAAGATTGCTCAGCAAACATTTTAAGGGGAAACATAATATTTTCTTCAACCGTTAAAGAATCGTATAAAGCACCACCTTGAAAAACCATCCCAATTTCTTGTCTTAACAACCTTTGCTCTTTAATGTCAAGTTCCTTCTGTTTTCTTCCATCAAAACAAATAATACCGCTGTCTGGAACATGTAACCCTACCAAACACTTCAAAAAAACTGTTTTCCCTGATCCGCTCTGACCAATGATCATATTAGTCACTCCTTTTTCAAAAGTGGTAGAAACACCTTTTAAAACAGGTATGCCTTTAAATTCTTTATATAAATCAGTAACTTCAATCATTTAAGCTAATAGCATTTGGGTTAAAAAATAATTTAATAAAATGATGACAACACTGGTCCAAACGACCGCTTGTGTGCTTGCCCTTCCCACTTCCAAAGAACCACCTTTTACATAATAGCCGTGGTAAGCAGGTATGGTTGCGATCACAAATGCAAAAACCACCGTTTTTATCAAAGCATATTGGATATAATAAGGATCAAAATCAAGTCTAATTCCATACAAGAAATCTTCACTGGAAAATAAATTTGTTAGCGTACCGGCCACATATCCGCCAAATATTCCTAAAAACATAGCCAATGAAATTAATAAGGGATAAAAAAACATGGTTGCAATAATTTTTGGCAGCACCAAATAATTTAATGAATTGATTCCCATAACTTCCAATGCATCAATTTGCTCCGTAACACGCATAGTGCCAATACTTGAAGATATATAAGAACCCACTTTTCCGGCCAAAATTACGCTCATAAAAGTAGGCGCGAATTCTAAAATCATAGAGCGCATAGTTGCAAAACCTATTAAATATTTAGGAATAAACGGACTGTCAACATTCAAAGCTGTTTGAATGGCAACCACACCACCCACAAAAAAGGAAATAAATGCAATAATTCCCAACGATTTTAATCCCAAATCTTCAATCTCCCTAAACAACATTTCTCTAAAAACCGACCATTTTTGAGGTTTTTTAAAAACTTGCCGAAGCATCAAAAAATACTTCCCTACATGCTTTAAGTATTTCATTAAATATATTTTTGGCTAAATTATTAAAATAATACTACCTATAATCCCTTTTATGACTTAAATTCATCTCGCTGAATAAAAAAATTGCATTTTTGAACTGCTGAAAATTTAAATAAATATGAAACCCGAATGTAAAATAATTGTATGTTAATTTCAGTAGGTTATTTTGCATAAACATAAAATCTTAAACTGCCACAATTTTACTTTTGATGGATAAAGTTTTACCAATATAGAAATTAAAAATCCTCCAAAAACATAGGAGGATTAATTAAATTTTTAAAAGGATAAAAGCTGTGCTCTATAAACGATCATTATCAGCTTTCCAGTTTTTAATTGCCTTCTTAATGTCATTTTCCGAAAGATTTTCCGTCACTGCTTTATCCACCAAAGCAACAAACTCTTCATCAGATGCAAAACGCAATCCAACAAATTGTCTGATTGTTAATTTATTGTTGATTGGTTGTCCGGTTAAAACAAAATACCGTAATTTTTCTTCTGCGCGAATTGCCCTGTCCTGTGCTTTTAAAGCAAAAGATCTAATGAAAAAGAACATAAATAGTAAAATAAAGGCAAGGAATACCAATAATGAAGCCGAGTATAAATTGTCTTCAGATGATTTCCATACGTTTCTGATTGCGCCACCTAAAAAAGCCAGAATGGCCAAAAAGGTTACCACATGATAACCAATCACATATTTGCTGTGATTCTTATAATTTTGTTGTTTCATTGCTGATTTTTAAAAATTAATTAGAACAAAATACGATTAAAAAAACCAGAATTAAAGAATACATTTAAAAAATTCTCACATTTTACAATTAAAGTAGGAGACAAAGTTAAATAAAATATTCATTTAACTTTGTCGTCCTCTCACACCACCGTATGTACTTACGTGTACGGCGGTTTCCTTAAAGTGTACTACGAAATAATTGTTTATAGTTCTCTGTTAGACTATAA
>JAUYUA010000095.1 GCA_030694935.1 Lutibacter sp.
ATCATTGTTGTCCGGTAAAAATTCATTGCAATTTAACAATCCCAATCTTAATCGGCCTTAACAAACAGGTCGCCCCGATGGGGCTTGTTTTTTTGAAAATCTATTTTCTACAGACAGTTCGTCCCTCTGGGACTAAAAAAGCTCCATAGGAGCGAAATGTTTGTAAAAAAATGGAAAAATTCAGTATTTAAAGCCCCATCGGGGCGACCTGTTTGTTTTGAAAAAGTTAACCGGACAATAATGATATGAAATTAAAAGAAAGGGAAAATGAAAAAAACAATTACCGACTTAAAAGACATTATTAGATTGGGTGGCGGAATGAATTTAGACGCCACTTTATTCACCGTGACTGAACTAAATGATTTTGCCGTTCTCGCTGAAAAATCAGGCGCCATTATTAAGGTTAAAAACACTGAAAATCTGACAGTCAATAACTTAAAAGAGATCGCCAGACTAGGTCGAGGAAAGGTAATTTTTGAATTTTAAACCAATAGAAATTAAACACATAACAAAAAATTGCGGGGTTAAACCCGCAATTTTTTTGATATATCCTATCTTTAAGAAGTGATTTTTCTTAATATTTGGTGCTTTCTCTACTTAACAAGCCTTCGCAGCGCGGCCCATTGTTTCAGCATTTCTCTTGAATCCTGTGCCGGATAACCCAATACTGTTTTACCCGCTTCAACATCACTCATCACTCCTGATCCTCCTGCCACCACCGCGCCAGAATGAACAGTAACGTGGTCTTTAATGGAAGCGCTTCCGCCAATCACAACGCCATCGCCAAGGGTAACGGAACCTGCCAATCCACTGTGGCCGGCCATAATGCAATAGCGACCCATAACGCTGTTGTGCGCAATTTGCACAAGATTGTCTATTTTACAGCCGTCGCCTATTTTGGTTGAACTAAACTTTCCGCGATCTACACATGAATTTGCCCCTATTTCCACGTAATTCCCAATAACCACATTGCCAATGTGCGGAATTTTCACTAAACCCCTGCCGTCTTCGCTCGCGCAATAGCCAAATCCGTCACCGCCAATGCTTACGTTGAGATGAAAAATACAAAAACTGCCTATTTCACTGCGTTCCCGAATTACGGTTCCCGACCAAATCACCGTGCCGTTTCCAATACTAGTTTCATCAAAAACGGTCACATTTGGGTACAAAATAACGCCGTCACCCAACACCACATTTTTACCAATATAACAGTTTGCGCCAATTTTACAGTTTTTTCCAATGGTTGCAGAAGCGTGAATAACCGCTGTTGCGTGAATTTCATCTTCAAAAACGGGAGGCTCCGGATTGAACATTTCCAACAATCTGGCCATCGCCAGATCGGCATTTTTTACTTTGATCAAAGCGCGATTTTCTCCGGGTACTATGTCCAAGTCTTCATTCACAATGGCCGCACAGGCTTTTGAGATTTCCCACAATCGCACGTATTTCTTGCTTCCTATAAATGAAATATGGTTGGTTTCGGCTTTTTCCAATTGTTCCGGCCCGCTTATTTGGTGGCTGGTATCTCCAACCAAAGTGCCTTTTAAAAGTTGGTTGATTTCCTTTACTGAATATGTTTTCATGGATTTTCTTCGGTATAAAGTTTCTTTGGTATTTTATAGATCTTGTCTGATAAAAACCAGCCGTAAAGTACAATAAAATTTGATTGCGCGAGAAGTAGAACGGTATAAAGACATTTAAATGTTGTTAAGTCAATTTTTTACTTTGTGAATCTTTGTTTATTTCTTTGTGAAACTTTGTGTTACAATAATTTCACAGAATTTCACGGACTTCCATAGAGCATTATTAAAAAATTACAGAAGTCCAGTTTTTAACATGTTAATACTTTTGTTGGTTTATCGGTTTGCGTATATGATTTGTGGCGGATTAAAAAGCACTTCTCTTTCAGATTGGCACTGACTTTTATTAAAATCACTGACCTTTGATTTAGCACTGAACCCGCTATTTCTTATACACGCTGTTGTGGTGCCGTTTTTTATTATTCGTTTATAGAAATGTCAGTCCAATTTTTCTATTTAATCCTTGCTCAAAAATTCTGATTAATGTAGAAAGTTGAATATTTCCCTTAGCGTTTTCAAGTTTGGAAATGTAACTTTTCTTTGTTCCTGCTTTTTCTGCCAATTGTTCCTGCGTAAGGTTAGCTTCTTTTCGGGCTTCTTTTAACATTTCGCTCACAATGAACATTTGTGCGCCTTGTTCATATTTGTTTCGGTTTTCAGTTCCGATTTTTCCGTGCTCAAGTTCAATGAGTTCGTCAAATGTCTTTATGTCTTTATATTTTTCCATATCCATCATTTTTTGTTGTTGAAATAATCTTTCATTAATTGTCCCGCTTTGTCTATTTCTTTTTGCGGTGTCTTTTGAGATTTTTTTTGAAACCCATTGAAAAGCACTACAAGTTGTCCTTCGTCAAAACAGCAGAAAATCCGATAGATGTTCGATTGATACTCAACTCTGATTTCGTAAAGTCCGTTTGTTCCTGTCAAGTGTTTTAAGAATTTATCGGGAACTCGGTCAACTTGTTTAATCATCTCAAAAACGTATTGAATTTTATCCTTTATTTTTTGGTCTTGCTTTTGGTAAAATTCAATAAAGTGGTTTTCGTAGAAGATTATCTTTCTATTCATTTGACAAAGTTATCTCAAAAGATAACATTTTCCAAATTTTTGATGGATTATTTTTGGTCATTCAAAATGCACCACAACTATGAGATTGATCTTCATTTTATGCTTTAAGCTTGTTTTTTTCTTATTCAAACATGTAAGTAGATTAAAAAAACCCCGAAATACAAAATCAAAATTGAACTCGGTAATTTGTATCTTTGCATATTAAACGGAAGGACATAAAATTGGCAGAAACTATTTTTTGCTTCAATTTTTTAACATAAATATGGCTGCTGGCTATTTTGATTATGACAGAAATTATAGAGGATAACACGGAAAAAGTTGTTTTGATAGGCTTGATTACGCAATATCAAAATGAAGAAAAATGCAATGAATATTTGGATGAATTGGAATTTTTAACGCTCACGGCAGGCGGAATCGCCGTAAAAAGATTTGTCCAAAAGTTAGAAACGCCCAATCCAAAAACGTTTATCGGAACCGGAAAATTGGAAGATGTGCGTCAGTATATTGAAGCCAACAATGTTGGAACAGTCATTTTTGATGATGAATTGAAGTCGTCACAATTGCGAAATATTGAAAAAGTGCTGAACATTAAAGTGCTGGACAGAACCAATTTAATTCTCGATATTTTTGCGGCAAGAGCCCAAACAAGTTATGCACGAACACAAGTTGAGCTGGCGCAATGCCAATATTTATTGCCGCGCTTGACCCGACTTTGGACGCATTTAGAACGTCAAAAAGGGGGAATTGGGTTGCGTGGTCCTGGTGAAACCGAAATTGAAACCGACCGTCGAATTATACGTGACAAAATTTCCTTGCTCAAAAAAAAGCTGGAGATTGTTGACAAGCAAATGGCCGTTCAACGCAAAAATCGCGGAAAAATGGTGCGTGTTGCTTTGGTGGGATACACCAATGTTGGAAAATCGACTTTGATGAATGTGGTTAGCAAAAGCGATGTTTTTGCCGAAAATAAATTGTTTGCAACCTTGGACACCACCGTGAGAAAAGTGGTGATTAAAAACCTTCCTTTTTTGCTGACCGACACTGTTGGATTTATCAGGAAATTGCCTACACAGTTAATAGAATCGTTTAAATCTACCTTGGATGAGGTTCGCGAAGCCGATTTGTTGTTGCACGTGGTAGACATTTCGCATCCGAATTTTGAAGATCACATGGCTTCCGTAAACAAAACCTTGGCCGAAATTGGCAGCGCTGACAAGCCAACCATCATTGTTTTTAACAAGATTGACGCATTTACGCACCAAACCATTGACGACGATGATTTGGTGACCCAAAAAACCGAAATGCACTTTTCTTTAGAGGAATGGAAAAAAACCTGGATGAACAGATTAGAAAATAATTGCGTGTTTATTTCTGCCTTGAACAAAGAAAATATGGAAGCATTTAAAGAAAAAGTTTTTGAGGAAGTGAAAAAAATTCACATCACGCGTTTTCCTTATAACGATTTGTTGTACGAAGAATTTGAGGAGGAAAGCTAGGTTGATTATTATGAAAAATTAATTGCCTTTTTTAAAAAGCGGTACAGTTGAGCAGGCTTCGCCAAACATAATGGATTTTGCCACCGGCTGCAGTTTTTCAATCAGCTGAATATAAGCGGTTTCCGGAATTGGTTTGCTGGAGCAGCCTTTGATAATCACAGGTTTTTCAACAAATTCTTCCACATTAAAATGTGCGATCAGATCCTGAAAAATGGAAGTTTCCAAAGCGACCAAATTTCCGACCACAATTTTTTTGGCAAAAGGAGCAACGTAAGTCGCAATCAGCATATAGGCCCAGGAAGGAATAATGGCGTCAGATGAACAACCCAAAGCAACAAAATGATTTTTGTACTGGCTCCAATCGTGGTTTTTCAAGTGTTCCCTAAAATCGGTTTCCTTCAAAATTTGTTCGTGAAACAGCCAGTTTTTAATATCGATAACGGTTCTCTCGCCTTTCGGATAAAAATCTTCCAAGTCAATTGTTTTCAACTTGCTGTTCGCAACCCTATTTACAATTTCATCAGACATTTACAGAAATCCGAGTTCTAATTTTGCCTCTTCACTCATCATATCCTGCGTCCACATCGGATCAAAAGTAATTTCAACTTCGGCATTTTTAACTTCCTCAATCGTTTTTACTTTTTCCTCAACTTCCACCGGCAAAGTTTCGGCAACCGGACAATTGGGTGATGTTAAGGTCATTAAAATTTTAACGTCGTTGTTTTCACTCACAAAAACGTCATAAATTAAACCCAATTCAAATATATCAACAGGAATTTCGGGATCGTAAATAGTTTTTAGTTTCGCAACTATTTTATCGCCAAGTTCTTGTGCGTGTGTACTGTTCATTTTAAAAATCTTTGTTTATATTCATTCTAAATAAGCGCAAATATACAATTATTAAACTATTTGCGTAACTATTAACGGCTAAATAATTCTCTTGTCAATAGAATTTTTGCAGCTTCCCAAAGGTTTGGTGGGTGTTCCCCGCCAGCTGGCAGGCCTGCCTGCCGGCAGGCAGGTCGGGCTTTTGTGGCTCGCTTCCCGTAAAAACGGGAGAGCTCAAACAAACCACGCAATCCCTAACACAAATTAAATTACGAATGACGATTTTTGATTTACGATTTTTATGGCATAATCAAATGTTTACCAAAACAAAATTGCACTTTGCGTTTTTTTCTTTGGTTCCTTGCGGTTAAAATAAATTTGGATTGAATTAATTTTTTTATGATTTTTCAATTGGTTTTTATCATAGAATACACAAATTGAATTACGATTTAAGACCTGACTGCCGTCCAGACAGTTTTACGAACTAAGATTTTTTAATTTTTGAAACTTAAAAACCTAAGTTATCGCGAGCTTCGATCTTCGGTCTTCCGTCTCCCGACTTTTCTTTGAGTCCCTTGCTGTTAAAATCAAATTTTGTTTGAATTTACACCTATCATTATTTTCTTCAGCAGAGAAAACCCTACTTCCGACTTCGGACTTCCGTCTTATTAAGACATTTTCGACTGAAAAGCCAACGCGTACAATTTAATTTGCTTAATCATGGACACCAGTCCGTTGGCGCGGGTTGGCGATAAATGTTCTTTCAAGCCAATTTTATCCACAAAATATAAATCGGCATCCAAAATAGCTGCAGGTTTTTGATTGTTGAAAACGCGCAACAAAAGCGCAACAATTCCTTTGGTTAAAATGGCATCACTGTCGGCCGTAAATTTAATTTTGTCGCCTTCAAATTCAGAATGCAGCCACACTTTCGACTGGCAGCCCGAAATTAAATTCGAATCTGTTTTAAATTCATCCTCAATCATTGGCAATGATTTTCCCAATTCTATAATATATTCATAGCGTTCCATCCAATCTTCAAAAAAGGAAAACTCATCTATAATTTCTTCTTGTATTTCTTTGATAGTCATTTTTTAAACTTATTTTTGCAAAAGTAAACACATCTATATTCTAAAAAAAATATTAGACAAATTAATCCCGTTTAGATGTGTGTTAACTACCATAAAATATGAGTAAACTACTAATTATTGGAACCGTTGCTTTTGACGCCATTGAAACACCGTTTGGAAAAACGGACAAAATTTTAGGAGGTTCCGCAACCTATATTTCACTTTCCGCATCGCAATTTGGCATTTATTCAGGAATTGTTTCTGTTGTTGGGGGCGATTTTCCGAAGAAATATTTAGAAAAATTAAATCTCAGAAACATCAATACCGATGGCATTGAAATTATTGAGGACGAGAAAACATTTTTTTGGAGCGGTAAATACCACAACGATTTAAATTCGCGTGACACTTTAATCACCGATTTAAACGTTTTGGCAAATTTTAAGCCTGTTGTTCCCGAAGATTTTACGGATACCGATTATTTAATTCTGGGAAATTTACACCCGGCAGTGCAAATGTCCGTCATCAAACAAATTCCTGTCCGCCCAAAATTGGTGGTGCTGGACACGATGAATTTTTGGATGGACAATACCTGGAGCGAATTGATGGAAGTGATTGCAAAAATAGACGTAATTACCATCAATGATGAAGAAGCGCGCCAGCTTTCAGGAGAATATTCTTTGGTAAAAGCGGCTCAAAGAATTCAGGAAATGGGACCAAAATACGTGGTGATCAAAAAAGGGGAACACGGTGCTTTGTTATTTAACGGCGAAAACGTGTTTTTTGCGCCTGCATTGCCGTTGGAAGATGTTTTTGATCCTACCGGAGCTGGCGATACATTTGCGGGCGGATTTATTGGGCATATCACAAAGACAGAAGATATTTCATTTGAAAACATGAAACGCGCGGTGATTGCAGGATCAAATTTGGCTTCGTTTTGTGTGGAGAAATTTGGCACCGAGCGGATGGAAAATTTGACACACGAGGAAATTCAAAAACGATTATTGCAATTTAAACAATTGACACAATTTGAAATTGAATTAAATTAAATAAGGATCGCGTTTAAAAAGTCGACTTAACCGCAAAGCTCGCAAAGAAAGCGCAATGTTCGCAAAGGATTAAGTTTTTTTAAAAATCAGCATTTTGCGTTCCTTGCGAAAAACTTAGCGAAATTAGCGGTTAAAAAAACACTTTTGGACAGTCTTTTTTAATTCACATTCACAATATAATACTACTACTATGAGCGACGCTATTAAACATGAATGTGGAATTGCAATGGTTAGAATGCTAAAACCCTTGCAATATTATAAAGACAAATACGGAACCGCTTTTTACGGCTTAAACAAAATGTATTTGTTAATGGAAAAACAGCACAATCGCGGCCAGGATGGTGCAGGTTTGGCAAGCATAAAGTTTAACGTGCCGCCGGGAACGCGCTATATCAGCCGAATTCGCTCCAACGAAGACCAACCAATCCAAGATATTTTCGATCAAATTAACGGCCGGTTAAACAGCCTTAACATCGAATTTCCAGATAAAATTGACGATGTGCAGTGGCAATTGAACAATGCCCCTTACATTGGAAATCTGTATTTGGGGCACGTGCGCTATGGCACTTTCGGCAAAAACAGCATTGAAAGCGTTCATCCATTTTTGCGCCAAAGCAACTGGATGCATAAATGTTTGATAGTTGCGGGAAATTTCAATATGACCAATTCTAAACGCTTGTTTAATGATTTGGTTGATATAGGGCAACATCCGAAAGAAATGACCGATACCGTTACCGTTATGGAAAAAATAGGGCATTTTATAGATGATGAAGTTGCCAAATTGTATGATAAAATCAAAAAGGAATTTGGGGTTACCAAAAAGGAAGCCTCGCCAATGATTGAAGAACGCATCAACATCAAAAAAATATTGAAAAAATCGGCCAAGAATTGGGACGGCGGTTACGCAATGGCCGGATTGTTGGGCCACGGCGATGCATTTGTGCTGCGCGATCCTTCTGGAATTCGTCCTGCATTTTATTATGCTGATGATGAATTTGTGGTGGTTGCATCAGAACGCCCGGCGATTCAGACTGTTTTCAATGTTGCATTAAACAACGTCAAAGAAATTGATCGAGGACACGCATTAATCATAAAACGAGGCGGAAAAATTTCAATGGTTAAAATTAAGGAACCGCTGCCAAACAAAGCCTGTTCTTTTGAGCGCATTTATTTCTCCAGAGGAAGTGATGCCGATATTTATACCGAGCGTAAAAATTTGGGGAAATTGGTTTTTCCTCAAATTGCGGAGAAAATAAAAGGTGATTTAAAAAACACGGTATTTTCCTACATTCCAAATACTGCGGAAACTTCTTTTTACGGATTGCGTGAAGCTGCCGTTGATTTTTTAAATGTGCAAAAAACAGATGCTATTTTAAAAGGCCGCAGAAGTTTATCGGCCGAAAAAGTGACAGAGATATTGGCTGAAATTCCGCGTTTTGAAAAACTGGCCATCAAAGACGCAAAACTGCGGACATTTATAGCCGACGACACCAGCAGAGACGATTTGGTGGCGCATATTTACGATGTCACTTACGGCATTGTGAAACCTACGGACAATTTGGTGATTATTGACGACAGCATTGTGCGCGGAACGACCTTAAAGAAAAGTATTATACGAATTTTAGACCGATTAAATCCTAAAAAAATTATTGTGGTTTCCTCGGCACCTCAAATTCGTTATCCCGATTGTTACGGAATTGATATGGCAAAATTGGGCGATTTTATCGCTTTCAGGGCCGCTTTGGAACTGTTGAAACAAACCAACCAAGAGCATATCATTAAAGAGGTTTATGTAAATTGCCTGAGCCAAAAACATTTGGAAGATATGGAACTGAAAAACGAGGTAAAAGCCATTTACGACCAGTTTACCGATGAACAAATTTCCGATAAAATTGCCGATATGTTAAAAACTCCGGAAATTAATGCGGAAGTTGAAATCATTTTCCAATCGGTTGATAATTTACATATTGCCTGCCCAAATCATCCTGGTGACTGGTATTTTACGGGAGATTATCCAACGCCCGGCGGAAACCGTGTGGTAAATGATGCCTTCATTAATTTTTACGAAGGTAGCGACAAAAGGGCTTATTAAAAAAAGTTAAAATATAGTCCGAAGACGGAAGTCAGAAGACCAGGTGTTAAGGTGAAATTTTAAGTTTATTTCAAGACCAACTATTTCCCTATATTTAGCATTGGTTAAAATTGAATTGCAAAATCGGCGCTTCAATTTTCGATAAATGATAATATAACAACAACAATCTATTTTGAAAGATATTTTACTGATAACGCCTCCTTTTACGCAATTAAATACGCCATATCCCGCAACGGCTTATTTGAAAGGTTTTTTGAATACAAAAGGCATCAGTTCTTTTCAAATGGATTTGGGGATTGAGGTTATTTTGGAACTTTTTTCCAAGGAAAGTTTAAAAAAACTGTTCGATTTTGCGGTTGAAAATAACAGAATTTCATCTGAAAATGCGCAACGAATTTATGCGTTGAAAGCCGATTATTTAAAAACTATTGGCGATGTGATTGGTTTTTTGCAGGGAAAAAATCAAACCATCGCCAGGCAAATTTGCGCTTCAAATTTTCTTCCTGAAGCTTCGCGGTTTTCCGAGCTTGATGAGCTGGAATGGGCTTTTGGGAATATGGGAATTCAGGATCAGGCAAAACATTTGGCGACTTTGTACCTCGAAGATTTATCCGATTTTATTGTGGAATGCATCGACGAAAATTTTGGTTTTAGCCGTTATGCCGAAAGATTGGGTCAAAGCGCCAACAATTTTAACGAGCTGCATTCAATGCTGCAAAAGGAAACCACGGTTATTGATGACATTACATTAAAAATTTTGGATGAAAAACTAAAAGTCATCCAGCCAAAACTGGTTTGTTTTTCGGTGCCGTTTCCGGGCAATTTGTACAGCGCTTTTCGCTGTGCGCAATTTATCAAAAAAAATTATCCCGAGATTAAAATCGGGATGGGCGGCGGATTTCCAAATACGGAATTAAGAAGCGTTACGGATGTTAGGGTTTTTGAATTTTTCGATTTTATTACCTTGGACGACGGCGAATTGCCGGTTGAATTGTTGCTGTCGAATGTGTTACATCCTTTGGCGAGCAATCCCGATTTCAAGCTATTCAAAAGAACTTTTTTGAAGGAAAACGAAAAAGTGGTTTACAACAATTTGTCGGTTAAAAACGATTACAAACAAGCGTATGTGGGCACGCCGGATTATGCCGATTTGTTGCTCAGCGAATATATTTCCGTCATAGAAATTGCCAATCCGATGCACAGTTTGTGGAGCGACGGCCGTTGGAACAAGCTTACTATGGCGCACGGCTGTTACTGGGGGAAATGCACTTTTTGCGATATTTCACTCGATTATATTAAAATTTATGAACCCATTGCGGCAAAATTATTGGTAGACCGCATTGAAGAAATTATAGCGCAAACCGGCGAAAAAGGTTTCCATTTTGTGGATGAAGCCGCGCCTCCTGCGTTGATGCGTGCGCTGGCGATAGAAATTATCAGAAGGAAAATTACGGTGACCTGGTGGACGAATATTCGTTTTGAGAAAAGTTTTACCAAAGACCTTTGTGTTTTATTGAAAGAATCGGGCTGCATTGCCGTTTCGGGCGGATTGGAAGTGGCTTCCGACCGATTGCTGGAACTGATAAAAAAAGGCGTAACCTTGGAACAAGTGGCGCAAGTGACCAACAATTTCACCAACGCCGGCATTATGGTTCACGCCTATTTAATGTACGGTTTTCCAACCCAATTGGTGCAGGAAACGGTGGACAGTTTGGAAATGGTGCGTCAATTGTTTGAGTTGGGCACTATAAAATCGGGATTTTGGCACCAATTTGCGTTGACAACCCACAGTCCGATTGGCTTAAATCCGACAGAATACGGCATTTTTCCCGATTACAAGGAAATCACTTTTGCCAACAACGACATACAATTTAAAGACAAAACACAAATTGATCACGATAAATTCAGTTTTGGGTTGAAGAAATCCATTTTCAATTTTATGCACGGCGTTGGTTTTGATTTGTCGCTGCAAGATTGGTTCGAGTTTAAAATTCCTAAAACCAGCATCAAAACTGATTTTATGCAAAAATGCCTGGAAGCTGAACCGTATTTTATGGTGAAACCTTCGGCAAAAATTATTTGGCTGGGCGGAAAACCTTTGATTTCGGAACTTACAAAATCCAAAAAAGGAAAATCGAAACAACTTCTTCAGCTTACTTTTCACAATAAAAGTGACAGCGTTCAGGTGCAAATGGAAAAAGAAAACGGCACATGGTTTTTGAATATTTTGGAACGATTGTCCGTTTACAATAACGAACAACTCACTTTTTCAGCAATAAAAACAGATTATGAAACACATTTTGGCGATTTCGAATTATTTTGGTATTCCAAACCCGTTAACAGTTTGCGGGCGCACGGATTGTTGGTGGTGTAGGGAAGCCCCCTAACCCCCGAAGGGGGAATTACTGAGCTTAAAGGAATTACAAAAGAGATTAAAGACGGAAGACGGAAGTCTTGCTGTAAAAATCCAATATGATTTGTTAACAAGGGGATAAATCCCCTTGGCGCGATTTCTAATATATTTAAATGTTCACTATGAATTCAAGCTGCGTTAGGGATTGAACGGTATGTTTGAGCTATTTTTTGGAAGCTTTTCGCAGCCAAAAAAAGCGAGTAGTGAAAGCCCGACCTGCCTGCCGGCAGGCAGGCCTGCCAGCCGACCTGCCTGCCAGCTGGCGGGTAACGCCCAACTAAAAGCCCAATATATTATTTGAAATAAATTGCTTTTTTTATTGCTCAATGGCGATACTGTCTTTTGGGATAATCACGTTTTCAATGTTTAAAGAATCTATCGCCACATCAGCAATGGTGTCTTTTACCGGTCGTGGCACATTTTTACGGGACAAACAATCGAAAAGTTTTAGCACATTTTTTGACGGTTTTTTAAAATCTTGCTTCAAATAATATTGAAAGGAAACATCATTGTTTAACATTCTTAAAAACTCGCCGTTGATGGGCAGTGCGGTATGCGATGCCTGGCCCAATTCCATAGTTTTAAAATGTACGGCAGGATTTTCGGCACCAACCCAAGAGCCGATAACCAGGTTTGAAGTAAAGCCAACAAACCAACCATCTGCTTGGGATTGCGAAGTTCCTGTTTTACCGCCAATGTCGCCAAACAATTGAAAATCGTATCTTATTGGCGCGGCAATTCCTTGGAACACCACACGTTTTAGCATTTCGACCATGATTTCTCCCGTTTTTTCCGTATACGCTTGCTTGGTTTCTTTTACAGGCAAAATATTGAGTGAAACATCATCTCTGTCCACAATTTTAAGCAGGACAACTTCGTGCATTGGTTTTCCGTAATTTGGAAAAGTGGTATAGGCTCTTGCCATTTCTAGCAAAGAAAGTTCGGCGGTTCCTAAAGACAAAGAAGGAACTTCGGGAAGTTCCGTTTCAATACCCATATTTTTTGCCATATTAATGATTTTGAGCAAGCCAACTTTTTCCATAAGTTGCACCGTAACGGTATTTACGGAAGCCGCCAAGGCGCCCCAAACGCTGAACTCGCCGCCATAAATATAATCGGAATTTTTAGGTTCCCAGTCCTTGTATTGCGGATATTTGATCAATATATTTGGATACATATCGCAAGGTGAAATGCCATTTTCAACAGCTGCGGCAAACACAAAAGGTTTAAACGCGCTTCCAACCTGTCTTTTTGTGGTTACGTGGTCATACTGAAAATAATTTTCGTCAATGCCTCCAACATACGCCTTTATATGTCCGGTTTTAGGTTCCATGGCAATAAAACCGGCGTGCAAAAATCGCAAGGAATTTTTTATGGAATCCAACGGCGACATCTTCACGTTTCTTTCACCATCATGCGAGAAAATTTTCATTTCCACTGGTTTGTTCAGGCTGTCTTGAATTGTTGCTTCTGACAATCCCGCTTTTTTCAGGGTTTTATACCTGTTTGAGTTTTTGATGGCGTTGGTCAAAACCACAGGAACATCGCTCCAAGGATCCTCATCGCCCCATTGGCGGTCAAATTCATACTGTAAAATTTTTAATCTTTTAGCGACCGCTTTTTCGGCATATTGCTGCATCGCATAATTTAAAGACGTGTAAATTTTAAGTCCGTCTTTATACAAATCATATTTTTTCCCGCTTGGTTTTCGGTTATTTTCTAACCAGTTGTTCATGGTTAAACGCACATACTCAGTAAAATACTTCGCTTTTCCCTGATGGCGAGAGAGTCTTTTTGGCGTTGTAAGCAAAGGAATGGCGGTGACAGAATCTTTAAATTTTTCAGAAATATATTTTTCCTGGCTCATTAAATTTAAAACAATGTCTCTTCTGTTTTTGGAGGCTTCAGGAAATTTTATGGGATTGTACGTGTAAGTTGCTTTTAACATTCCCACCAAAACAGCGCCTTGCTCAATGGTTAATTTGGAAGTTGAGGTGCTAAAAAAACGTTGCGAGGCACTTTCAATGCCAAAAGCAGAATCGCCAAAAGGAACGGTATTGAAATAAAATTCAACGATTTGTTCCTTTGTAAAATGACTTTCCAGTTTGTAGGCTGCCACCATTTCCTCGAACTTATTGATGGGCGTTGACAAAAACCAATATGAATTTCGGGGAAAATAGTTTTTTACCAATTGCTGCGAAATGGTGCTTCCGCCGCCTGAACTTTTATCTCTAAGAATAACGGTTTTTACAATAACGCGCATCAAACTTTTTAAATCGACGCCTGAATGCTCGTAAAATCGAGAATCTTCTGATGATATAAGTGCTTCAACCACATGTTTTGGAATAGAATCGAACGGGATGTTTAAGCGGTTTTCTACATCGAAACGATAAAGCAACACATTGTCTGACGAATAAACTTCTGAAGCTTCCATATTTCTGAAAAGTTTCACTTCTTTATTGGTAGGAACCCTTCCAAACATGCCAAAATAAACAGTAATCATAAAAATCACAAACAACCCAAAAAGTGCTAAAAGGCCATTTATAAAAAAGCGAATCCAGTTTTTTTTGGTGTAGTTTTTAAAACTGAAACTTCGAATCAAATACTGTTTTATGTTGTTAAGGATCTTCAAATGGTTGGTGTTTTGCTTGTTGAAATGTTTTTATAAAACGCACACAAAATTACTATAAATAATTAAACGCTATAGGTGTTAAGCAGAATAATTTATAAAGGTTCATAATTTTAAACATTTTGGATTTTAATTTTAGGATTTGATAAATTAAATCATTATTTTCTGGTTAAATTTTTCAAAACAAACAGGTCGCCCCGATGGGGCTTTAAATACTGAATTTTTCCATTTTTCTACAAACATTTCGCTCCTATGGAGCTTTTTTAGTCCCAGAGGGGCGACCTGTTTGTTAAGGCCGATTAAGATTGGGATTGTTAAATTGCAATGAATTTTTACCGGACAACAATGAAATTAAATATGTTGTTTACTGAATAAAAAACAATACAATGCCGCCAAGCGCGATAAAAGCGCCAATTACTTCTTTGACGGTCACTTTTTCTTTATAAAGTAAAATGGCCGGCGGAATAATTAAAACCGGTATAATGGCCATAATGGTTGAAGCAATGCCGACAGTTGTGTATTTTACGGCCAATAAGGAAGCGTAAACCCCTAAAAACGGACCAAATATAGAACCAATGACGATAAATTTCATGGAAATGGAATCGGCTACCGCAAGTTTGACTTTTGGCCATCTTTTAATCAAGGTGATTAATAAAACAAATCCAATTGTTCCTGCAATAATCCTAATTTGGGTTGCCGCAAAAACGTTGTAATCGCCCATTCCATATTTGCTTAAAACCAATCCTAACGCTTGCCCTATGGCTCCCAAAAAGGCGAATAACATTCCTTTGGGAGAAAATGAAAATTGAATTTTTTTGTTTTTGATCCCTAATTTTTCATCATCTAATTTCTTTTTTTCCGTAATCACCATCATAATTCCAAAAATGGTGATAAACATCGCCATCAATGATAGGAGATTCATGGTTTCCCCCAAAATAAACCATCCCAAATATGCGGCAATAGGCGCGCTTAATGACATGATTAACATGGAAATTCTTGCGCTGATTAACTCGTACGATTTAAACAAAAAATAATCGCCAAAAACAAATCCCACCAATCCTGAAATTGACATCCAAATCCACTGATGCGAAGTTGCGTCAAACGGCAAAAACAATCCTCGTGAGAAATAGGAAATGACGGCATAGATGAAAAAAGCAATGATGAGGCGCAATACGTTGACCGACAAAGATCCAGCTCTTCTGGTTGCTTGTTGAAAAGACAAGCTTGTGGTAGTCCAAAAAACCGCGGTCAATAAAGCGAATAATTCGCCTAAATGGGATGTTAACATGAGTAACTTTTACGGCGCTAAAGTACTTAAAACTTAACGCTAATAGGCGGGAAATATGCAAATATTATTTATATTTTATCAGGAAAATTAATTGGTTTCTAAATCATTATTGTCCGGTTAAATTTTTCAAAACAATCAGGTCGCCCCGATGGGGCTTTAATTACTGAATTTTTCCGTTTTTCTACAAACATTTCGCTCCTATGGAGCTTTTTTAGTCCCAGAGGGACGAACTGTTTGTAGA
>JAUYUA010000099.1 GCA_030694935.1 Lutibacter sp.
AGGTATTTTGATGAATTTTGCTACCGAATTAATCGTTCTCAAAGCAAAGACCTAATATTTAACAATTTAATCAAAAGAATGGTAAAGGCAGATAATATTACACATAGAGAAATAATATGTAGGTAGATACCGACCTCAATATTTTTTAAATAGTTGCCAATGATTTAGGCAATATATTCTTAACGCATATATTTTTTAATTGCGTCTAAATCTTGTGGATATGCAATATAATCTCTTCCCAATTCGTTTTTTAATTCCAAGCCATTTGCCTTGCCAAAATCGGTGATCTTATAATCCCTGATGTACCCTTCTCTTTCCATCATAGCAATAAAATGCGCCTGGTCAATTCCTATTAGATCTGCGATTTTTGAGGCGGAAAAAATTTTTCGTTCTATAATTTCTGAATTATTTTCAGGAATTTTCACATTTTCTTCCAAAGTATGGATTAATTTATTGGAGGTATCTGAAAAATTCTCAGCAGGCTTCATAATTTCGGCAATTGGGCTGAAAAAAACAGTAAGTTCATCTTTTACGATTGTTATAGTGTCAATTTCTTTAGTGCCAACAATGCCGCTGAAAAGTCCTTTTTTATTCTTTAAAACAGGTTCTGCTTTAAATTTTAATTCTGAATCCTCAAAAATTTGATAGAATTTTAAGATTGGGTCTTCCTCATTATTTTCAATGCCCAAAACATTCGATTTCACCGATGAAACACCTTCCGAAATCAAGGTGTTTGCGCCATCCATAGCTTTTCCAAAAAGCCCTCTTGCGGTATGTTGGACCAATATTCCCGATTCAATGTTTTTCGCCAAAGAGAAGTCGTAAAGATTGAGGCTTGTCAATATAAAATGGGTGTCATTTAAAAAGAATTTTGCGTGAAGCCCTTCATTGTACCTAATTTCAATATCGGGAAATTTTTTCAAAAAATCGAGACTGTCTTTTTTATTGCTTTTATAAATATTGTTTTCATTTTTCCCAAACAGCACCGTCAGTTTAAAATCGGTTTTATTTATTTTTTCAGCTAAGGCATCTTGTATTCTTTTGTCAAAATCAATGAACGGAGAAATGAGCAATAATTCATTTTTGGAATTTTTTATCAGGTTTTCAACTTCAGCGATTAACTGCGTGTCGAATAAAAATTGGGCGTCAATATTCATAATTTTTTCTTTTATAGGAGTATTAACTCATTTATTTTAATTTATTGTGTTGCATGGTGAAATTGCTGATTAAAAATCAATTTTATCAATTTTTTTCATAATGCTGTCGGTCTCCGATAATGCCACAATTATTTTTTGATAATGGAAAATATCTTCTGTGTTCAGTTCTTTTCCTTTGCGGTCTTTAAGCCATTTTTGGGCGGGCTGGTAGCCGCCGATGTAAAAATTCCAGGCCACTTCGGGAACGTTGGCAAAATATTGGTTTTCGTTGAGGTACACCTTGCCGTTTTCAAACCTGGGTTTCACAACAATATTGTCGCCGTCTATTGGGTATTGCGTTATATATTTCTCCACAAGGGCGCTTTCCAGCAAATGGATTTGCCGTATTTCTCCGCCCAATTTTACCAATTGCCAAAAAATTTCTTTGTTTTTTGGATAGGGTACACGCGGAAAATCTATTTTCAAAAAGGCCGCGTATTTTTCCCGATAAGTTGGCGAATGCAGTACAGCATAGATATAATCCAACACATCAATTGGAGCAAATGTTGCGGGTGTGGCACCCTGAGCGCAGTCGAAGGGTTCGTTAGTAAAGTTTAAACCCAAACCTTCCGCAAGTTGTTTTACAATTTCAAGGTTGAAGTTGGGCGTTCTTTCAATATTTCCATGCAATGTTTGTTGGGCATTGGTTTCTGGATAGAGGTAAAGTGGGAAAATCGCTGATTGTGTTGTCCTTTCTCCACATTTTGTTTCCATAATATTTTTGGAAATGTAAAAATGGTCGCAGGTTTCTGATTTATTACTCCTAGCTGTAATTAAACCAATATTTTCTCCATTAATAAAATGTTGCATTACTTCATTTCTTGGATAACAATGAAAGCCTTTTGCTTTTCCTGTATAAAAAGTATATTTTTCATCAAATGGGCGATAGGAAATTTTTACAAATTTTGATTCATTTGGATAGTTATTCAATAAATCTTTCCTAGCAAAATTTACTTGCCAATCTCTCACATCTTTGCCTAAATTAAATTTAGTTCTAGCAGTTTCATCATCTAAACTTAAAAATTTTTCAATTGTTTCTTTTACTTTTATTTTTGAATTATGGATTGTAAATTCATCTCTAGCTGTTACAATTCCAACGCTATTTGTGTAAAATAATTCATTCACAGAAAACCCTTCATCATATACTTTTTGTTCCTCAAAATCTTTGGGCACAAAAAACAGTTCGGGTTCTTGCGGGTTTAGCTCGGTAAAAGCGATAGTTGCCAACGAATTTTCGTTTAGGAAATCATATTTATCTTCTCGTTTTCCGTAGAGGTCAAAATGGAAAACTTGCGCTAATTTTTTCATTTCAGGTATTTTTTGGTTTCAACTTCTTTTAGGATATTCATTTGATGAATTGCCACGAGGTTTAGTTTTACTAATCGTTTTGTTTGTGCAATGTTTTCCTGAATCCAAACCGCATTCAGGTTTTCGAGATTTGAAAGGCAAATGAGTTCATTTATGCCCGCATAATCTCGAATATTCCCTTTGGATGTTGGGTTTTGCTCCCTCCATTGTTTTGCTGTTTTTCCAAAAAGTGCAACATTCAATACATCGGCTTCTGAGGCATAAACCATATTTTTTTGCAGACTTGTTAGTGTGGCAGGCGCTAAAAATTGCTGAACGGCATCGCTATGAATATGGTAATTCATCTTTGCCAATTCCCTTTGAACAGACCAACCAACTTGTTTTTGCTCTTCTTCTTTAAGGTGTTGAAATTCTTTAATTAGGTAAATTTGGAATTCAGGACTCAGCCACATCGCAAAATGAAAAGCAATATCCTTATGTGCAAATGTTCCGCCATATCTTCCTGCTTTTACCAATAAACCTTTCGCTTGCGTGCGCTCAATCCATTGCCCCACAGACATAACAAATCGGTTGATGCCCGCATTATTTTCAATTACCCCGAATTCGGGGTAATTAAAATCAGGATTGTTGATTTTCTCCCAAATTCCTAAATATTCTAAGGTATTTTTATTGGTAATCCATTTGCCAATTAACGCACTTCCTTCCTTAAAACCTGCCGACATATCGGTTAAGGAAATAAAATCGGTATCGTTTTGGGCAAAAACTGTGATTTCAGTATTTTTTACGTTTATTTTTGCCATATTTTAGTGAGTTTTCTTTTTTACAAAAATATTGATAGAAACACCTTGCATAATGTCAAATACATTTTGGTCTGTTGAACCATCTGGGCAAGTTTCTTTTTTCTTGGAATTTCCGTGTAAATCGATGGTGTAAATTTTATCGAAAGTTTGCATCAAATGCCACCGCATTCCCCTAAAAGTAGGATTGTCTAAATAACCGTGAGGATTGATAAACGCCAGGATTCCTTCGCCATTTTTTTCAATCAGATAAGAACTAAATCGAATGAATTTTACATAATCGTCATTGATCCATTTTGGGTTTCGTTCTTTTAATTTCTCTTTTCCGCCAGGTTCTTTTTTATAATCTTCCATTAGGTTCATAATCCATTTCCCTTTGTTGGAACTTTCCCCACTATACGGCGGATTTCCCATCACCACCATCACAGGTGCATCTCGTTTTATGGCATTGGCCTGGTCGGCTTCATCAGACAGCCAGGAACTAAATAATGTTGCAGTGTCGGGATGCGCTTCTTCTAGTGAATTGGTCAGGAAAATGCGAAAACGCTGGTCGTCTGTAGGTTTATAGCCTGTTTCGGTTAACAACATATCCATTTTAAGATGCGCCATTGCATAACTTGCCATTAACAGTTCAAAACCGTTTAGCCGCGGAATAAGGTCATTGGTAACATATTTGCTCCAAATGCCTTGTTGCCCTTCAAATTTTTTATGGATGTGTTTCACCACTTCGGCAAGAAATGTTCCCGTTCCTGTTGCGGGATCCAAAATTTGCACCTTGTGCACTTCAACCTCAACGTCAACTTCTTTTATTACGGCATTCTTTTTGGAAGCGGTTTGGGTAACCGCTTTTTTCTTAATTTTTGTTTTGCTTGTGTCTGCCAAACCTTGCGGTAAATTAAATTCTGTTTTTAAAATATCGTCAACGGCACGAACTATAAAATTTACCACAGGTTGTGGCGTGTACCAAACGCCGCGGGCTTTGCGCAACGCGGGATTGTATTCCCCCAAAAAAGTTTCATAAAAATGTACCACAGGGTCTTCCTGTTTGGTGCTTTTTCCAAAGTTTTTCATGATAAGCGCCACATCACTCGCCAGAAAAATGTTCACCAATTCATCAACAATCCAAGTCAGTCGAATATCGAGGTCAAAACCGGCAATGTCCTGAAACAACTTCCGTAAAAAAGGGTTGCTTTTAGGGATTAGTTGGGCCGCTTCCATACGTGAAAACGTTGGTAAAGTTGGGTCGTGATAGCGAGCGGCAAACATGCCGTAAGCGATAGTTTGCGCGTAAATGTCAGCAAATGCCTTGTTGTCTATGTCGTGAATCAACATTTGTTGAAACGAAAGCATTTGTGATTTTATGGTGGAGTGCTTGCCTTCTTGGTCGTCGTAATTTAATGACTTCTCAATTACATCAGCCATTAATTTTGCTTTTCCCGCCATCATTTGCGCCAACTTGGTTGGTGATTTAATGGTTTGCGAAATGGTTTGGGCAAAGTTTGTTATAAGTTGGGTAAACTGGTCAAAGTTTTCAGGAATGGGAATAATTTGGCCACCCCGTCCTTCGGACACCCCTCCAGCGGATGGGAATTGTAGTTTTCCGATGGAAATTTTGGTAGAGAATAAGCCTTCCTTATAAAAATGGAACTCCAAATAATCGGTAAAAATCAAATTCGACAAACCTGCTTTATAGCGGTCAAACTGCTCTTTAAAAGACTTGTGGCCTAAGTCAAATCCAATGTCTTTCGCTTCAATATAACCAACGGGAACATCTTTGCGGGTAAGCACATAATCAGGTGCGCCACAGGCAACTCTTGCGGGTTCATTGGTGACCAAAATATCGGGCAAAATACCCATAATAAGGTTTTGTAAATCACCCCGATAGGCATGTTCTCTTGCGTTTCCTGTAACGTATAAGGTGTTAATTTTTGAAAGGTATTGTTGAATGTTCATTGGCAATTTTTGAAAATAATTTTTGATAAATATAGGGCTTTTTTTAGCATAATGACTCGTTAATTTATCAACGATATTTGCTCTTTTAATAAGTTTATTTTAAACACCAAAGGCAAAACACTATTGGTTTTTGTAATAAAAATTTAATTTGATATTTAATTCCCTTTAGTCTTTTTTCTCTATTCTCTATTCTTTTTTCTTATCCAATTATACACTAACAATTACCCATTATCAATTGTGCATTGTTCCCTAATTTAAATATCTTTGCAAAATGAAAGGAGTTGTCACAAAATCTACAGGAAGCTGGTATCAAGTGTATGCCGAAGATGGCGACAAGGTAGAGTGCAGGTTAAAAGGAAAGTTTCGGATGAAAGGCATCAAAAGCACCAATCCGGTCGCTGTTGGTGACCACGTGAATTTTGAATATGAAGAAGGAAAACTGACCGGCGTTATCAATAAAATTTTTGAACGAAAAAATTACATTATTCGCAAGTCCGTAAATCTCTCCAAACAAACGCACATCATCGCCTCCAATATTGATACGGCTTTTATTTTGGCGACTATCGACAGTCCGCCAACATCACCCGGATTTATAGACCGTTTTTTGGCCACTGCAGAAGCCTACAGCATTCACGCCGTGATTCTTTTCAATAAAATTGATATGTATTCGCCCGAGCAGCTCGAAATAAAAGCCGAATATGAAGCTATTTACACAGCAATTGGCTACCAGTGTATCGATGTTTCTGCCACAAAACACATCAATATCGAACAAGTTAAGGAATTGATGAAAGACAAAACAACCATGTTTTCTGGGCATTCGGGTGTTGGGAAATCAACCTTGGTCAATGCCATAGAGCCTTCGCTAAATTTAAAAACCGCCGAGGTTTCCAAACAGCACAAACAAGGGCAACACACCACCACTTTTGCCGAAATGTACGAATTAAGTTTTGGCGGATTCATTATTGACACACCCGGCATCAAAGGGTTTGGGGTGGTTGATTTTGAACCTAAGGAAATAGCAGATTATTTTCCCGAATTTTTTAAGCTGAAAGGAAAATGTAAATTTCACAACTGTTTGCACATGAACGAACCCAATTGCGCCATAAAAGATGCCGTTGAAAACGAAGAAATCGCCTATTCACGTTACAACAGTTATATTCAAATGGTTGAAGGTAACGAAGAAAATTACAGAACAGATATTTATACTTAGGAGTCGGAAGTCCGAAGTCGGAAGACGGAAGTAGACCGTGAACCGATGTCGGAAGTTCAAATCAAACTCCCTTTCCTTAGGAAAGTTTACCTGCTGCGGTAGGGGTTGGGGATAGGAAATAAATTAACAAATCAACAAATTTCACCCTGAGCGTAGCCGAAGGGCAACAACAAATGAAAACAGTTATCCAAAGAGTTTCAAAAGCTTCCGTAACCATTGATGAAATTAAAGTCAGTGAAATTAATGACGGGTTATTGATTTTATTGGGTATTGAAGAAGCAGATAATAAAAGCGATATTGAATGGCTCACCAAAAAAATTGCCAATCTCCGTATTTTTAATGACGAAAACGGCGTGATGAACAAATCGTTACTGGAAATAAACGGAGAAGCCATTGTGGTTAGCCAGTTTACCTTGCACGCCAGCACCAAAAAAGGCAATCGTCCTTCTTATATTTACGCCGCAAAACCCGAAATTGCGATTCCTTTATACGAACAATTTATTGCCGAATTAGAACATCATCTGCATAAAAAATTGGGATCCGGACAGTTTGGTGCCGATATGAAAGTGGCACTTATCAATGATGGCCCGGTGACAATTATCATAGATTCAAAAGAAAAAGCGTAAAGAACTTTCATATAATTTGCGCAACTTGTTAAAAAAAATATAAAAACACTTTCGTTAAAAAAGATTGGCTATTTATTTAGTATCATTGCACTTATTAATAATCATTATAAATAACGAAATATGAAAAAATCAAAATTGATACTGTTTGCAATGGCGTTTGCCGCTTTTTCTTTTGTGAGCCAATCGGCATTTGCACAAGACAATTTTAAAGTAACTATTGAAAATTCTAAATTAACTTGGAAAGGATACAAGCCAACAGGCGATCATACGGGCACAATTACGTTGGCTTCCGGAAACATTGCATTAAAAAACAATAAATTAACCGGCGGCAGTTTTGTTGCCAATATGAGCACCATTAAAGACAATGACGGAAGCGCAAAACTGGAAGGCCATTTAAAAAATGCCGACTTTTTTGATGTTACTGTATTTCCAACAGCAAAATTTGACATCACAAAAACCGAAGCCAAAGGCGCAAAAATTCAAGTTACAGGAAATATGACCATCAAAGGCATCACCAAACAAATTACGTTTCCTGCCACACTTGCCGTTAACAAAGACAGTGTGACTTTAACAAGCGACACTTTCCAAATTAACAGAGCCGATTTTAACGTAAAATACAATTCGAAAACATTTTTTAGCGATTTAAAAGACAAGTTCATCAATGATGATTTCGATTTTCAAGTGACCATTGTTGCTAAAAAATAACCATTTCATTTAAAGTATATTTTGGGCATTCCCCGCCAGCCTGCCTGCCGGCAGGCAGGCTGGCGGGGGCGCGCTTTTTGTTGCAATCTTTTTTAATTCGCCTTCCGGCAATTAAAAAAGGATTTTCACTTCAATCCCTAATGCAAATTGAATTACGATTAAGATATTTCAGGCTCCGACAATTTTAAATTTCCAAATTTTTTTCTTTTTTAAAATGGCCCATTTTCAGCCTGCACGGAGTCGAAAGGCGAAGAGCTAATTTCATTTTTAAAACAACATTAATTATATTTAAAGCTGTTTTTTAAAAAGGTGTATTTTATGGAAACCATCGAATTAACCATAGAAGAATGTTACGATTTGGTTGATAAGTACGATTAAATGTTAAAATTTCGCACAATAATACACTTATGTTGTATATTTGCACCAATCGTACCAGTAGCGCTTCCCATAAGAACAGCCTTCTGGTCTTTTTTTTATAAAAAAAATGGCTAACAAATTACCTAAAACCGTTGAAGAGCAAATTAACCTTTTGTTAGAAAGAGGAATGTTGTTTAAGAACATTGATAATGCGCCACATTTTCTAAAAAACATAAGCTACTATAGACTTAAAGGATATTGGTGGGAGATGCAATCGGATAAAGTGGAACATAAGTTCAAAGCAGATAGTTATTTTGAAAATGTTATTGATCTGTACAATTTCGACAGGCATTTACGACTACTTATGTTTGATGCAATTGAGCGAATTGAAGTAGCTTTGAGGACAAAGTTAATACAACATTTATCGTTGGCTTACGGTCCATTATTTTATCTTGATTATGACATTTTTAATGATAAAATAAAGCAATAAGCAACTATCTTACTTTTAAGCAGTGAAATCGACAGAAGCAAAGAACAGTTTATTTTAGAACACAGGTTATATCACAAAGGAGAGCCGTTTGAAGCTTGGAAAGCGTTAGAAGTAACATCACTTGGTATACTTTCTAAATTATATAAAAACCTTAACCATCAATTGCCGGAAAAGTCAAAAATAGCTTTAGAATTTGGATTTAATTCTCACAAAGATTTTTCTAGTTATTTGGAAGCAATAACAGTAATAAGAAACGTCATTGCACATCATTCAAGACTTTGGAACAATAATATTACAACTAAATATTTATGGCCTAAAAACCTAAAAAACAAACCTATAACATACGTTCCAGACCAAAATCAAAGAGCAAAACTATTTCCTTTACTTTCGCTAACATTATACACACTTGAGTTTATTAGTCCAGGTAATTCCATTAAAGAAAAATTCTTTGGTTTAATAGATGAATATCCAATAGTTCCGGTACACAAAATGGGATTTCCAGTAAATTGGAAAACACAACCAATTTGGGTTAAATAGCCATTACCTCATTCAACTGCACAAAACCTCATTTAGTCCAATATTCCTAAACTCACAGTCATCCTGAGCGCAGTCGAAACAAGGGTTAGGGGGCTAAACTTAAACCAACACTGTCTTTGGTTGACGACATCACAAAAGTGCTTTGAACATTGGCAACAGAATCTAAAACACTCAATTTATTCTTCAAAAAAGCCTGATAACTGTTCATGTCTTTCACAATTATTTTTAGCAAATAATCGTAATTTCCGGCTACGTGAAAGCATTCCATCACTTCATCTATTTTGTTAACGGCGTTTTCAAACCGCGTTATCATCTCTTTTGAATGCACCAATAATGTCACCTGACAAAAAACTTCAATGGTATAGCCAACTTTTTCTTTGTCCAAAACCGCGATATAATTTTTAATCACGCCTTCTTTTTCAAGTCTTTTAATGCGCTCATAAGTGGGGGTTTGGGTCAGTCCAATTTTCAAGGCGATTTCTTTAATGTTCGCTTTTGAATTTTGCTGAAGCAGGTTAAGTATCTTTTTGTCGGTTAAATCTAGGTTGACCATCATCAGTAATTTTTTCTAAAAATAATAAAAATAAATTACTTTAAAAGTAAATTATTCCGCAAAAGCAATCATTTAAAGTAAAATACACTAAAAATATAAAATAATTCAGTTTATTAAGTTGAAGTGTGCTAATTTTATATGATAAATTTTTAAGTTATGAGCAACAAACCAGCAAACAGAATCCAAGATTTGCAATATTTTGGAGAATTTGGAGGCGTAAATCCTTCAATTTCAGATTCAGCAACCTATACATTTTTACACGCAAAAACAATGCTTGATACTTTTGAAGGTCACGCAGAAGGCTGTTATTTGTATTCTCGTCATTCAAGTCCAAGCAATTTATATTTGAGCAAAGCCTTGGCCGCTATGGAATTTGCCGAAACCGCAAATGTGGCAGCATCAGGAATGGGTGCAATCACCTCGGTAATTTTACAAATATGTAACGCAGGAGATCATATTGTTTCCGGAAGAACAATTTACGGAGGTTCGTATGCTTTTCTAAAAAACTTTGCGCCAAAATTAAATATTGCCACTTCGTTTGTTGACATTACTTCGTTGGAAAAAGTGGAAGCTGCCATAACGCCAAATACAAAAATGATTTACTGTGAGACGGAAAGCAACCCGCTTTTGGAAATTGCAAACCTGCCTGAATTGTCTAGAATAGCCAAAAAACACAATATAAAATTGGTGGTGGACAATACTTTTACGCCAATGATATTTTCAACAGAAAAATTGGGTGCCGATGTTACCATCCACAGTTTAACAAAATTTATCAATGGCACAAATGATACCGTTGGGGGCGTTGTTTGCGGCTCACAAGAATTTATCGACAGTTTACGAAATGTTAATGATGGCGCCATGATGTTATTGGGTCCGGTGATGGACAGTTTAAGAGCCGCCAGTATTTTAAAAAACTTAAGAACGCTGCATATCCGAATGAAAAAACACAGCGAAAATGCATTGTATTTGGCCGAGAGTTTTGAAAAAGACGGATTAAAAGTGGTGTATCCCGGCTTAAAAAGCCATAAAGATCACGAACTTTTTAAATCGATGTGCAATAAAGAATACGGTTTTGGAGGCATCATGACCATTGATGTTGGATCTCTTGAAAAAGCAAATGAGTTAATGGAATTAATGCAACACGAAAATTTGGGGTATTTGGCGGTAAGTTTAGGGTTTTACAAAACATTGTTTAGTGCGCCAGGAACAAGCACCTCCTCTGAAATTCCTGTGGAAGAGCAAAAAGAAATGGGACTTTCCAATGGAATTATCAGAATGTCGGTTGGGTTGGATAATGACATTGACAGGACTTATAGGGCCATGAGAAAATGTATGAAAAAGGTTGGTGTTTTATAGTACCGACTTAAATATTGAAGTAGATTGATTTTATTGTAGTGATTTCAAAAATTGATAAAAACCCATTCAAAACGAATGGGTTTTTTTATTTGCAAAAACTTTCAATTTTACGTATCATTACATTTCTAATAATTATCTAATGCAAGACCATAAAAACAACTTATCTGAAATAGAAATACAAGACCAAAAAATTATTGACAATAAAGAGCTAAATCTTTACGAAGCCTTGATTCCTGTAATTATTTTGATGGCAATGCTGGCATACAACATATTTTTCGCCGGTGGAGAATTGTTGGGGGAATATTCCAATCAGTTTATTTTATTGATGGGAGGAATCATTGCTTCCGCAGTTGGTTTTTTAAATAAGGTTTCCTTAAAAATAATGATTAGGGAAATTTGGGAAAATTTAAAAAGCGTTTTTGTTCCAATTATGATTTTATTTTTGGTGGGCGCTTTGGCCGGCACTTGGCTAGTTTCCGGAATCATACCGGCAATGGTGTATTACGGACTTCAAGTGTTGAGTCCTGGTATTTTTTTGCCGGCTTCCGTTGTAATTGCAGCCATTATTTCTATGGCAACAGGAAGTTCCTGGACCACTTCTGCAACTGTTGGAATTGCTTTGGTTGGCATTGGAACCGCACTGGGAATTCCAACTGGCATGATTGCCGGTGCAGTGGTTTCCGGAGCCTACTTTGGCGATAAAATGTCACCTTTGAGCGACACCACAAATCTTGCCCCCGCAATGGCAGGAACAGATTTGTTTACGCACATAAGGTATATGACAATTACAACGATTCCATCCATTATTATCACCATCATTGTTTTTGGGATCATCAGTTTAAATATAGACACCACGGGAACTGCAGATATTAGCGGATTGCTGCACACCATCAATACTACTTTTAACGTTACGCCTTATTTATTTATCGTACCATTATCGGTGATTGGTTTAATTTTATTCAAAATAAAACCATTAATTTCATTGGGGATAGGGGTTGTTTTGGCCGCAATATTCGCCTTTATTTTTCAGCCCGAAATATTGAACAGTTTGGCAAGTTCAAATTTTAGGGCAATTGTAAATGCTGTTTTTGTGGATACTGAAATTGTAACCGACAATGCCAAATTGAATGAACTGTTCAGTGCCGGCGGAATGAAAGGAATGCTTTGGACAATTTTTCTGATTTGTTGCGCCATGGTTTTTGGCGGAACAATGGATGCCATTGGCGCTTTGGCAAAAATCACCAAAGAATTGTTAAAACTGGCTAGTTCAATTTTCGGATTGTTTTTTAGCACGGTGGTAAGTTGTATCGGATTAAACGCCATCGCCTCCGATCAATATTTGGCCATTGTGATTCCAGGTAAAATGTTTAAAAAAGCCTTTGAAGACAAAGAATTGGCGCCCGAAAACTTAAGCAGAACCCTGGAAGATTCGGGAACAGTAACTTCTGCATTAATTCCTTGGAATACTTGTGGCGCTTATCAAAGCGGCGTTTTGGGCGTTCCTGTGGCCGATTATGCCATTTATGCCATTTTTAACTGGCTAAGTCCAATAATGACCTTGATTTTTGCAGGCTTCAGAATAAAAATTAAACAATTGGGGACAGAGAAAGTTAAAAGTTAAAGGCTCAAAGCTCAAAGCTAAAAGTTTAAAGCCCAAAATGTACATTTTTAATTGTACATAATGTTATAATTCCAAATCAAACTCCCTTCCCCTGGGGAAGGGCTGGGGATGGGAGATTAAATAAACCAATTCCAAACCAAGCCAAAACGAACCGTTAAATCCCGGTACGGATATGTTGGTGCCGAATAGTAGGTTCTACCCGTAAAACTGGCGCCAAAGTTCTCCACTTTTAAATAAAGCCTTGTTCTCTGTATTTGGGCATTGGCGAAAAAATCGAGCATTGGGAAATTCCCAATTTGATGGGTGTTTTGCAACACAAACTCGCTTAAAAGCGGATTGTAAGCATTGGCGTTAAATTCTGTAAAATACTTTACGGTTACGCCTGTTTGCAAGTACAAAGGTTTTCCTTTAAATAAATAAGTGGAATAATATAAGGTGTTTCTGGTCACAATTTCAGGAACTCTAAAAAACGATTCTCCGCTGGATACATTTTGATACATCACGGTATTGTCTAACGTAAATTTTCTGAAAGTGACGGAATTGCTTAAAGTAACTTTTAAGTAATTTAAGGTTTCGTTGGCTTGGGCTGCCTGCGAATTTTCATCGAAATACGTATAATTGTCGATAAGGTTATAACTGGCGTTAATGCTGGCCCAATTTTTAAAACTGAATTCGGCGCCAATATTTTTTATTTGTTCATTTTTGAAATTGTTTTGCCAGTTGTAATCTTTGTAATCGCTTTGGTACAGCAATTTGTTAAAATCGGCTGTTTTTGAAGTGATTTCGGCAAATCCTTTGAAACTGTAAACACTGTCTTTTTTGAACATCACCGAGCCTTTAATGGAATTTCCTGTTAAGTCGCCCGAAATAATGGAACTTGCATCGGCATTCAAAAATAATTTTCCGAAATTGGTTTTCCAATCTGCGCCAACGGCAATAACATTTCCTTTCAACTTCTCGGGAATGGTTTGGGCATCCAAATACAAAATGCTGTTGTAGTGATAATTATAGTTAAAATAATTTGCTTTTGCCCTCAAAACTCCAACATAAGGCGCTTCAAATTGCAGGTAAGCTTCGTTGTTCATTTTTTGGTAAGAAGTATGGTCCACAATACTTTTTTCGTAAGCTTCTCCAAAAATCTTATTCACAGCGGTTTGTCTAAATCGGTAATGTTGGGTTTCATACATAAAAGTATGGCCGAGTTTCATGCCATAATTTGATTTTTTGTCAATAGCGATAAATTGGCTTGAATCGACTTTAATCCTGGCGGCAACAATGAGCAAAGAGTCAATTTTCTTGATTTTAACCGTGCGAATTGAATCAAGTTTTAGGGTATCTATTTTCGTTAACGGGGTATCTTTTACCAAAGTTTCAATATTTATAACCGGATTTTCTTTGTTTAAATCGGTTTTGGCAAGGTCGGCTTTTTCCTTTTGAGGTATTTTTTTGGTTGCGTCTGGTCTTTTTGGAGCCGAGATAATTTTGGAATTCAAAACATAAGAAATCGTATCTTTCTTCAGCGTTTCAATTTGCTTAAGTGTTAAATTATAGTCTTTTAACTTATCTGATATTTCGTTATTGTGCTTTTCAGCTTTATTTTCTTTGGAAAATAAACTAATCTGATGATCCAAAAAATAGCGTTTCCCTTCAAACATATTATTGGCATCCGTAAAATTAACTTCTAAACGACCTCTGTCGGTATAATTTGGGTCGTTATTTTCAAAATAGGCAATGGAAGTAGCTGTCAATCCACCATTTTCATTGTTTAACAAATCAAACGACATATAATGGGCCTTTAACGAATAGAAATTATTTTTCGAAAGATAATTAACCGAAGTCCTGAAATTTCCATGGCTCGCTAAAGTATTTCTGTATTTTCCCAAGGATCTCAATCCTTTATAGGCCACCGAAAAATTAAATTGGCGCGAAGTGTTCATGGTTAAAAATCCGTCCAAGACCTGTCCTTGTTCCATTCCGGTTTTGTACATAAATTCGGAAGTTGGCGTTGGAACATCATAATAATAAACGTCTTCAATTTTGTAATAATTGTAGTGTTTTGCAGTTGCGCCAATGGTTGGAAAAAGCGAATTGTCATTAAAATTATAACCCAGTCTGTTATAGGTCTGGCCCTGATTGGCAAAAGCCAACAATTCAAAATTGTCTTTTCTGATATAGTTGAATTTATAATCTTTTGCGATTGTTAACGTAGTGTCAACAATGGTTGTGTCATTATTTATGGAAATAATTTTATAGTCGGTATACTTCGTTTTTCCGCTGAGTTTAATTTGCACTTCATTTTTAAACGTGGTGCTGTCCCCTTTAAATACGCCGCCGCCTTCTTGCTGTCTTATAATTTGCGCATCAACGGTCATCAAATAAAACCCAAAAAATAATACTGTGAATAATTTTTTCATAAAATACATAAAGCAACAAAGGTAAATTATTTGAATGATAATAATAAAAGTAAATTTATGGAAGTTCTCTTTAGAAAATAACGCTAATTTTGTGGATTACGTGCGTGCAAAAAATTAGAAAATATAAATTTTGAATGATGAAATTTTAATTATTCATCATTCATCATCAATTCAATTTATGGCCCTTAAAAAATGGTTTTTAAAAAACACGGTTGAAGCAGGAACTGACGAAGCGGGCAGAGGCTGTTTGGCCGGACCGGTTGTTGCTGCCGCGGTTTTGTTGCCTGCCGATTTTCACCATCCTTTGCTAAATGACTCGAAACAACTGACAGAGAAACAGCGGGAAATTTTGCGGCCTTTTATTGAAAAAAATGCGATTTCTTATGGTGTTTCTTATGTTTTTGAAGCTAAAATTGACGAAATCAATATTTTGCAGGCTTCCATTTTGGCCATGCATTTGGCCATTGAAAAACTATCCATCGAACCTGAACATATTATTGTTGACGGCAATAAATTTAAAGCCTATAAAAATATTCCGCACACCACCATTGTAAAAGGCGACGCCAAGTTTATGAGCATTGCGGCGGCATCGGTGTTGGCAAAAACATACCGCGACGATTTTATGCAACAGCTGGATCTTGAATTCCCCAATTATCATTGGAAACAAAACAAAGGGTACCCAACACTTTCTCACAGAGACGCCATCAGGGAATTTGGCATCACCGACTATCACCGGAAATCTTTCAGGTTGCTGCCGGAGCAACTAAAATTGAAGTTGTAATATTTGAAACTTGCTAGTGCGGATTTGCAATCCGTGCCAAGGAAATTTGCCTTGAACAAGCATGGTTTACAAATCCGTGCCATCTGTGTTAGTGAGTGCAGTGAAAAACAAAGAACGATGAATACGAAATTTAACAGTCAAAAATTTTGTAAAAGTTATCTAATTGACTAACTTTGTGACATGAATCGGAAATTTATCAGAGAAGTTGTCTATTATGAAGATTATTATCTTGATTTTTTTAACGCTCAAAAAGAAAATGTTAAGAAAAAATTTAACTGGACATTACAGATAATTTCAACCCAACAAATAATTCCAGAAAAATTTTTTAAACATTTGACAGGTTCTGACGGAATATTTGAAATTCGCGTTGAAGTTGGTTCAGATATTTTTAGGGTTTTTAGTTTTTTTGACAAAGGAAAAATTGTTGTTTTGGTGAATGGATTTCAGAAGAAAACACAAAAAACACCTAAATCCGAAATTAAAATGGCTGAAAAACTAAAAGCAGCATATTTGGAATATAAGTATAAAAAGTAATGATTATGAAAACTGATAAAAAAAAAATCACCTCATTTACAGAACATTTAAATGCCCAATACGGAAAAAAAGGAACCGAAACTCGTGAAAAATACGAAGAAGAATATGAAGTCTTTGAACTTGGTGTGATGTTACAAGAAATGCGAAAAGAACGTGGAATGACACAAGAACAATTGGCATTAAAATGCGGAACTACAAAATCGTATATATCTAAAATTGAAAATAATACAAGCGATATAAGGCTTTCAACATTAATGAGAATAGTTAGATTAGGTTTAGAAGGACACCTAAAGTTAAGTTTAACCGAATAAAGTCAATACCCACCTACCATTTGCTTCGATAAATTTCAGCAAGCACGGATTACAAATCCGCGCCATCGGCAATTTGCCTTGAACAAGAATGGTTTACAAATCCGTGCCATCGGTTTATTATGAATCCAAATTGGTTAGGGATTGCAGTGGAAATCCCGGTGTTGCGAGTTTGTTAAGGAATATGTTCAACAGATTGCCACGCTCCGCTCGCAACGACGGATTGCAACGAAAAGCCCGCCTGCCTTTTCGGCAGGAACGCCTAAATAACAATTTTTAACACTGTTGTTTTTGAAATTGCGCAAATAATTTGCCATTAAAATGATACATTTGCCCCTGTTAAAAACGAACAGATGATTAAAAGAACCCGTGCCAGTATTTCAAAATTGATTATTCATAAAGTGGGGAATAAATTCAACAGCGCCACCAATATTTTTTCGGAAAGTGCCATCACTTTTGATGAGGAAAGTTATGAATTGATGAAGCCTTTTTTGCTGAAACCTTTTGGCGCCGTAACGGAAAGTTATCGTTTTAACCACCACGCAAACATTGAATTGAACGAAATTAACAGTTATTCGGACCAGGTTTTTAAGGATGAAAGTTCGTTTATTGAAGTTTCAAGGCATATTGTGAATCATTTGTACGAGCAGTCAAATTCGGCGCAAATTAAAACCGGCGATGTAATTGTGGCGCTTTTTGAAGATGTGGAATATAAGTGATTGTCCGTAAATAACTTTTACAAAACAAGCTGTGGTATCAATTATTTTCTTACCTTTGAGTTATGGAAAATCTCAAAATTGCGATAAACGAAATGCTACCTTATTTGAACGAAAAACAGAAGCGTCTTTATCTT
>JAUYUA010000100.1 GCA_030694935.1 Lutibacter sp.
GGTTACTATAAAAATCCAGAATTAACCAATGAAACAATTGTAAATGGGTATTTGCACACAGGAGATATTGGTGAATTAGACGAGGACGGATTTTTAAAAATTACCGATCGGAAGAAAGAAATGTTTAAAACATCGGGCGGAAAATACATTGCGCCATCGGCTATTGAAGGACTTTTAAAAGAGTCGCGTTTTATTGAACAGGCGATGGTGATTGGTGAAGGCCAAAAAATGCCGGCAGTGATTATTCAGCCACATTATGAATTTTTATTGGAATGGGCAAAACGCAAAGAAATTGAATATGACGGTTCAAATGAAAGCGTAATTCAGCATAAAAAAGTGATTAAACGCATTCAAAAAGAAATTGATAAAGTCAATGAGAAATTGGGCCAGTGGGAACAGATTAAAGCCTTTGAGCTGACTTCTGATATTTGGAGCATTGAAAACGATTTGCTTACGCCCACCCTAAAAATGAAACGAAAAGTTATTTTAGAAAACTACAGTCATTTATGGGCGAAAATCTATAAAAATTAATTTTTACGAATGCTACAAGCATTGTTGTGAGTTTACTTTTATTTTTATACTTTGCAAGAACACTTTACAACCTAAATAAAATGCCAAGAGAAATTACCCGATTGTTTGATTTTGCCTATTACCAACTCGAAAAATACAATTTAGAGAAAGCTTTTACCACAAAATACCATGGAAAATGGGTTTCAACCTCAACTCAGGAATATATTGATAAAGCGAACGCAATTAGCAGGGGATTGTTGAGATTGGGCGTAAAACCCGGCGATAAAATTGCGGTTATTACATCGGCCAACCGAACAGAGTGGAACATTTTAGATATTGGGATTATGCAATTGGGAGCCATCAGTATTCCTATTTATCCAACAATTTCTAAAGAAGAATATGGGTATATTTTCAATCATTCCGAAGCTATTTATTGCTTCTTGTCTGATGCTGTGCTTTATGAAAAAGCCATTTCAGCCAAAAAAAATGCACCTTCCATAAAAGAAATTTATTCTTTTGAAGAAATTGAAGGATGCCAAAATTGGGAAGAAGTATTGGCGCTCGGAAAAGACGAAAGCAACCAGCCCGAAGTTGAGGCGCTAAAAGATACGGTAAAGCCATTTGATTTGGCCACCATTATTTACACATCGGGAACCACGGGGCAACCAAAAGGCGTGATGCTTTCCCACAACAACATTGTTACCAATGTATTGGACAGTTTTCCCAGACTGCCTTTAATTTTAGGAACTACGAGAACCCTGAGTTTTTTGCCGATTTGCCATATTTTTGAACGGATGTTGCACTACTTATACCAATACTCCGGGACTTCCATTTATTTTGCGGAATCCATTGAAAAACTGGGGGAAAACATCAAAGAAACCAATCCGAATTTAATGTCGGTTGTGCCACGATTGCTGGAAAAAATATACGACGGCATTATTGCAAAAGGTTCTGAATTAAAGGGAATAAAACGTGTGCTTTTCTTTTGGGCAGTTGACTTGGGCTTAAAATATGAACCTTACGGCAAAAACGGTTTGTTTTATGAAATGCAGTTGGCCATTGCCAACAAGATTATATTTGTAAAATGGCGTGAGGCTTTGGGAGGGAATTTATCCACCATGGTTTCCGGAAGCGCCGCTTTGCAGCCACGATTGGCCAGGGTATTTTCTGCAGCAAAAATGCAGGTTATGGAAGGCTACGGATTGACAGAAACTTCACCTGTGGTTTCCGTAAATATGTATAAAGGGAATTTTTTTAAAATAGGAACTGTTGGAAAACCTATTGGAAATGTGGAAGTTAAAATTGCTGAAGACGGCGAAATATTGGTGAAAGGCCCGAACATTATGCTTGGTTACTATAAAGATCCAGAAAAAACGGAAAGCGTTATGACTGGCGAATATTTCCACACGGGAGATAAAGGCGAAGTTGATGCAGATGGATTTCTTAAAATTACCGGACGCAAAAAAGAGATTTTTAAAACCTCGGGCGGAAAATACATTGTGCCTGCATTGCTTGAAAATCAGATGAAACAATCTCGATTTATTGAGCAGATTATTGTAATTGGTGAAGGCCAAAAAATGCCTGCGGCAATCATACAGCCTAATTTTGATTTTCTTAGAAAATGGGCGAAAATCCACCATGAACCTATACTTCAACACAATCAGTATTTAATTGAAAATCCGACAGTTATTGAGCGAATTCAGCAAGAAATTGATGAAGGAAATAAAAATTTCGGCAAATGGGAAATGATCAAAAGATTTGAACTGACACCAGAAGTTTGGGGAATTGACAATGGCTTGTTAACGCCTACCATGAAACCAAAACGCGATGAAATTATTTCAAAGTATAAACATCTTTACAATAAGATATATGAGATAAAGGAATAATTATGATTTAAGATTTTTGATTTACGATTTACGCCCTTCGACTCCGCTCAGGGTGACGATATACGATATACCAATTAATGTACAATTAAAAACTTTTAATATTTAACTTTTAATATTTAACTTTTTAATAATTACTTTTACCATCCGAATAAAAAAATAATATATGGAACATTTTGTAGTATCAGCCCGTAAATACCGACCTCAAACTTTTGAGGACGTCATTGGGCAACAAGCAATCACAAACACGCTTGACAATGCTATAAAAAACAACCATTTGGCCCAGGCATTGTTGTTTACCGGTCCGAGAGGTGTTGGAAAAACTACCTGTGCGCGGATTTTGGCAAAAAAAATAAACCAGGCAAGCGGCGGCGACCTTGATGAAGATTTTGCTTTTAACATTTTTGAACTGGATGCCGCTTCAAACAATTCGGTTGACGACATTCGGAATTTAAACGACCAGGTTCGCATTCCGCCACAAACCGGAAAATACAAAGTGTATATCATTGATGAGGTGCACATGCTTTCACAAGCAGCTTTCAATGCGTTTTTAAAAACCTTGGAAGAACCGCCTGCACACGCTATTTTTATTTTGGCGACCACCGAAAAACACAAAATAATTCCGACCATACTTTCTCGCTGTCAAATATTTGATTTTAAGCGCATTGGCGTGTTGGACACCAAAAAATATTTAGAAAAAATAGCAATTCAGGAACATATTGAGGCCGAAGATGACGCTTTGCACATTATTGCCCAAAAAGCTGATGGCGCCTTGCGTGACGCACTTTCCATTTTTGACCGTGTGGTGAGTTTTTCGGGGAAAGAGCTGACACGTAAAGCAGTTACTGAAAACCTGAATGTGCTGGATTACGATGAATATTTTAAAACCACCGATTTGTTGCTCGACAATAACATACCGGAAGTTTTGGTTCATTTCAACACCATTTTATCGAAAGGATTTGACGGGAATCACTTTATCACCGGATTGGCATCGCATTTTAGGGATTTGTTGGTGAGCAAAGACAAGATTACCATTGAATTGCTGGAAGTTGGCGACAACGCAAAAAAGAAATATTTAACACAATCAGAAAAATGTGATTTGAAATTTTTGTTGCAGGGAATTGAACTGGCAAACGACTGCGATTTGAAATACAAAAGCAGTAAAAATCAGCGATTGCTGGTTGAACTTGCCTTGATGCAACTGGCCTCTGTCACTTATGACGGAGAAAAAAAAAATAGCAAGCCTTATATAATTTCGGCGGTTGTTTTTAGGTCGAAAGTTGCCAAAAAAAGCAGCGCAAAATTTGTTGTAAAAGAAGAAATTAAGGCTGTTGCAAAACAAGAAACGCCTGTAATTACTGTGGCACCGAAAATTGCCGCGCCAAGCACAGAAGTTGTAAAACCTGAATTGATCAATATGCCGAGAAGATCCTCCGGCCTTTCCTTAAAAAGTTTAAAAACAAAAGCTGAAGTCGCAAAAATTGAAGTCGATTTTGAAGAAGTGGACGGATTGCCTGCGGACGCTTTTTCGGAAAGCAAATTGTTGCTGCTTTGGGAAGCTTACATCAATTTATTGATGGATGAAGGCAAAAAAAGCGTGGCATCGATTATGAATTCGAATGTGCCCAGCGTTGTAAACGGAATAATCCATTTTCAGCTACCGAATGCGATGATGAAAGACCAGCTTGATCGTGCTAAATTTCCATTGGTAAAATATTTGCGAGAGAAACTGAACAATTTTAAATTGGATGTTGTTGTGGATGTGAATGAAGAAGATACCCGGAAATATGCCTATACGCCAGATGAAAAATATCAGAAATTGAGAGAAAAAAACAGCGCGATTGAATTGTTGAAGAAGACTTTTGATTTGGATATTTAAAAAAGTGAATTTTAGATTGACGATTGACGAATTTTGCCTTGTCAACAATTTAATTCTAAAATCAAAAATCGTAAATCGTAAATCAATTTGCGTATTCTATGATAAAAACCAAGTAAAAAATCATAAAAATCAATTCAATCCAAATTTGTTTTAACCGCAAGGAACGCAAAGTAAAAAACGCGAAGTGCGCAATTTTGATTTAGTAAGCATTTGATTTTGACAATTCCAAAATCGTAAATCGTAAATCATAATTCAAAGTTAGGGATTGCCCTTCGCCAAATAAAATACATAAATTAACCAAAAATATTGCCTTATGTTAGGTTTAAAACTTCCTACCGACCCGCGATGGGTGAACATTGCCGAAAAAAATATTGATGAAATTTTGATAGATCACGCGCATTGCGAGCTGAAAGCGGCTTCGACGGCGAACTCTTTGATTATGAGTTTTCCCGAATATTCGGACTTGGTGACGGAAATGGTTGCGCTGGTGAAAGAGGAAATGAGCCATTTTAAGATGGTGCATGAACGCCTTTTGAAACGGGATGTTATTTTGGGACACGACCGGAAAGATGTTTACGTGAATAATTTGCTAAAATTTTTTCCGAAAGGCGGCAGCAGAACCACGCAATTGGTGCACAGATTGCTGTATGCAGCACTTATTGAAGCAAGGAGCTGCGAGCGTTTTCGCTTGCTGTCGGAAAACATAAAAGACCAAGAACTTGCAAAATTTTACCGCGATTTAATGGCATCGGAAGCAAATCATTATACCTTATTTTTAGGTTTTGCACGTAAATACGGCGACCGTGAAGAAGTGGACAAGAAATGGAACGATTTACTGGATTTTGAAGCCGAATTGATGAAAGATTTGGGAACGAAGGAAACGATTCATGGATAAATTTCAATGAAAATTGAAATGTCAGAAAAGAGAATAGAGAAAAGAGACTAAAGACTACTGTTTACAATTATACTATTAAAAAATGTTCAGCAAAGAGGAAGCGGCACAGTTGCGAAAAGAATTTTGGACAAGTTTTGGGAAATCTTTTCCGAGAAAATGGGTGCTGTACAACACACAAATCAAAGATTTCAGCTTTAAGTTTGTGGCCGATAAAAATAAGGCCTTGGTTTGTTTGGACATTGAATCGTTCGACAAGAATAAAAATCAGCTGCTTTTTGACCAGATTTTGGCGTTAAAAACCATTCTTGCTGAAGAATATTTAGCCGAAATTATTTTTGATGCTGCTTATACGCTTGAAAACGGCAAAGCAATTCATAGAATTTATGTTGAACACCAAGAAAAATTCAACATTCACGATAAAAATACCTGGCGAGCGGCTTATGAATTTTTCAACAAAACTATGCATCAGTTTGAGTTGTTTTATGAAGATTATGAAGATTTTATAAAACAGGCTGTTTATAATTGAGAAAAGAGAAAAGAAGACGGAAGACGGAAGACGGAAGTCAGAAGACGGAAGACGGAAGTCGGAAGTCGGAAGTCGGAAGTCGGAAGTCGGAAGACGGAAGTCGGAAGTCGGAAGTCGGAAGACGGAAGCTTGCCTGCCGGAGGCAGGACGGAAGACAGAAGACGGAAGTCGGAATTCGGAAGCTTGCCTGCCGAAGGCAGGACGGAAGACAGAAGACGGAAGTCGGAAGTCGGAAGACGGAAGACGGAAGACGGAAGACGGAAGTCAGAAGTTAAACGAGAAAATTGACAAAAGTCCTCAATTAAACGATTAAACAATTACACGATTAAACGTCTAAACAAATAAACAATAAACCGTAATTTTGCATCTATGAACAGTTCCATTATAAACGATACCATTATTGCTTTGGCCACCTCATCGGGTGTTGGCGCCATTGCGGTTGTTCGTTTATCGGGTGAAGATTCGATTGAAATTGTAAATAAGTTTTTTGTTTCCAAATTCGGAAAAAAAGAGTTGAACAAGGTAAAATCGCATACCATTCATTTGGGGAATATTGTGGACGGGAATCGTGTGATCGATGAAGTTTTGGTCTCTGTTTTTAAGAATCCGCATTCCTATACCGGTGAAAATGTGGTGGAAATAAGCTGTCACGGCTCTGTTTACATTCAGCAGGAAATATTGCAGATGTTTATCAAAAATGGTGTTCGAAATGCCAATGCAGGTGAGTTTACCTTGCGTGCTTTTTTGAACGGAAAAATGGATTTGACCCAAGCCGAAGCGGTTGCCGATTTAATTTCCTCCAATTCCGCAGCATCGCACCAAGTGGCTTTACAACAAATGCGTGGCGGTTTCAGCAATGAAATTAAAAACCTGCGTCAGCAATTGCTGAATTTTGCCAGTCTGATTGAACTGGAACTCGATTTTTCTGAAGAAGATGTTGAATTTGCCGACAGGGCTGAATTTAACCGACTGGTGGAAAAAATAAGCTCGGTTTTAAAACGGCTGATTGATTCTTTTGCTTTGGGAAATGTTTTGAAAAACGGAATTCCGGTAGCGATTGTGGGCGAACCAAATGTGGGGAAATCGACGTTGCTGAACGCCTTGCTGAATGAGGAAAAAGCCATTGTAAGTCATATTGCAGGAACCACAAGAGATGCTATAGAAGACGAAATTGCCATTGATGGCGTTGCTTATCGGTTTGTGGATACCGCAGGAATTAGAACTACGGAAGATGTTGTTGAAAGTTTGGGCATTCAAAAAACCTTCGAAAAAATTGAACAGGCGCAACTGGTTATTTACGTTTTCGATTTGGAAAAAATTAAAAACGGCCAACTTTCACTTTCAGGTATTTTGGAAGAAATCAAAAAGATTAAAGACAACTATCCGAACAAACAACTGTTGATTATTGCAAATAAAGTGGATGTTGCCGATGCCGAATTGATCGAAAAAACAACCGAAGCTTTTCAGCATGCTTCGCTCCTGTTTTTATCGGCCAAAGAGAAAATCGGAATTCACGAACTCACTTCCACCATAACCCATTTGGCCAACAAAGGCGCTTTAAGCAATAACGAAACCATTGTGAGCAATTCGCGCCATTTTGAAGCCTTAAACAACGCTTTAAAAGCCATTAAAGAAGTGCAAAAAGGCATCGACAACAACATCAGCGCCGACTTGTTTGCCATCGACATCCGTCAGGCATTGTTTCATTTAGGAGAGATTACAGGCCAAGTCACCACCGAAGATTTGTTGGGAAATATTTTTGCCAATTTTTGTATCGGAAAATAAGCTAATTGAGTTTAAGCCAATTTACTCTTATTTATATTGATTTTGCCAAAAACTATTTGAGATTATTTGTTGCCATTTTAGACAGCATCACAACTAATTTTGATTATGATAACGAACATTTTTCCGTAGAAAATTATATTTCTTTATTGAGGTCGGTATCTACCTACATATTATTTCTCTATGTGTAATATTATCTGCCTTTACCATTCTTTTGATTAAATTGTTAAATATTAGGTCTTTGCTTTGAGAACGATTAATTCGGTAGCAAAATTCATCAAAATACCT
>JAUYUA010000102.1 GCA_030694935.1 Lutibacter sp.
GTTCGCTGAGAATCGCATAAAATATTTTTTATTGAGGATTGTGCAGAATATCGCAAAGAATAAAAATGCTTTCAAATAAAACTTCAAGTAAAAAGCCGTAATTACTTTTAACATAATTGCTAACGATATAGACCTAAAGGCTCTATATCTGCAATTATGTGTAAATAGCCTGAAAAACGGCTATACAGTAATTACTGTATATTTGTATTATAATTTATATTATGTTAAATAGAATATTTGAATATATCAAAACTCACTCCTTATACTATACCTTTTGAAGAACCAAAGTTGTCATTGCTCGTTGACCATGTACAATTGTTGTCTTTACGTGTTCCCTCCATTCAAAACGATTATCAGCTTTTAATTTTTCAAGAATTTCACGTGTTAATAAAAACCTCGTTGAACCATCAGGCAAATTAAAAATGCCATCGCCCAAATGTTGTACCTCATTTTCAATTCCAATATTAGATGCAGTTCGTATCAATAGACTTCCATGAGGTTTTAATATTCTGAGTAATTCATTAAACATCTTTAAATAATGATCTAAATCATAAGCGAAATGCAATACGGCAATGCAAACCAAATGGTCAAAGCTGTTTGATTCATAAGGCATTTGTTCTACAAAAGCTTCGATAAAATTATTTTTTTGCTGTGGATAAGAATCCTTACAGTGCTGCAGTCTTTTCAGATCAATCTCGGTTCCGTGAATTTCAAAACCAATTTCATAAAACCATTTTAGATTTCTGCCATTACCACAACCGGCATCTAAAATTTTGTCTCCAGGCTGATAGCAATCTTTTAAAATCTGATCTAAAATATAAATATCAACTCCATTGATACTATTCTTTAGTGTTTCAATGTTCATAAATATGCTTTTATTTAATGCAAATTACAAATTCTTATTGAATGATCACTTTTTACAATGACAAATGTGCTTTACCCAAAACACAATACTTAAAAGAACAATTTCCGCTAATTTTTGCAGGCTTATCCATCGCAATTGGTTCTGCCACTTTTTTAAATGCCTCGCTAGTTTTAAAATATGGCATGGAAAAAATGGTAACCGCAGCTTTGATTTCCTTTTTTAGTGTTTCGTTACTTTATATTGTTTTATTTCTGGAAACGGCCAACCCCAGCATTGGTATTTTGCTGACTTTCTTCGGATTGCAATTTTTTGCCATCGGATTTTTATTTGGAAATTTAAGGGCCTTGGCAATGGAACCCATCGGACATATTGCTGGGATTGGCGCTGCAATTACAGGTTTTCTGTCGACCATGATGGCAGTTCCCATCAGTACTTTGATAGGAAAATATGTTACAGCCACTGCCCTACCGTTGTTTATCGGATTTCTGATTTGCAGCACCATGGCGTTGTTGATACTTGTTTATTTAAAAGTGTCTGGAAATCCGCAAATCATTAAAAAAATAAGTATTAAGTCAATTTAATGTTTTTTAACATTATTGTCCGATTAAATATCGCAAAACTTACAGGTCGCCCCTAAGGGGCTTTAAATATTGAATTTTTCTATTTTTCTACAAACATTTCGCTCCTATGGAGCTTTTTTAGTCCCAGAGGGACGACCTGTCTGTAGAAAAATAGATTTTTAAAAAAACAAGCCCCAGCGGGGCGAACTGTTTGTTAAGTCCCATTTAGATTGAGATTTATTAAATGTAATGAATTTTTATCTGACAACATTGATTATTAAAGATGAAATAAACTTTTTGATTAATTTGTTCGTTAATTATTGGTGTTTTTGTAACTTTAAGCAGCGTTAAAAAAACAATATGAAAAAATCATTCAACGACATCATAAATCAGAATGTTCCTGTTTTAATTGATTTTTACGCAGATTGGTGCGGACCTTGTAAAAGTATGGCGCCAATTTTAAAACAATTAAAAGCGGAACTAAAAGATTCGATAAGCATTATAAAAATAAATGTGGATACCAATCCGGCATTGGCAGCGGAATATCAAGTACGTGGAGTTCCTACTTTTATGGTTTTTAAACAAGGAAAACAAATTTGGAGACAATCAGGCATGCAATCTGTTTCTCAATTAAAACAGGCAATTTCTTCAAAATAGATTTACTGTTCCTCTTCACTTTTAATATGTAAAGCAATTAACTCACCGTTTTCAAATATGGGATTTATTTCGATCGGATTGCAACAGATCTCACAATCTTCAATATAAGTTTGGTTTCTTACGGAAGTATCCAAAAGCATCGAAATTTCTTCCCAACAATACGGACACTGAAAAAAATGTTCTTCCATAATATGATCTTTTAAAATTATCTAAAAAATATTAACAAAGCGCCTATCGCGGTTACCACCATAATAAATTTGCGGTAAACCTCATTGTTTAACAATTTAACCAGCGCCACGCCGCTAATAAATCCTGTGATTATTGCGGGAATCAGGAATACATTCAGCAAAAGACTCTCCGATGTTACCGTTTTCCAAACAAAAATATGAAAAGGCAATTTAAATACGTTAATAATCAAAAACAGCCAGGCTGCAGTACCTATAAATTGATTTTTTGGCAAACGAACCGCTAAAAAATAAATATCCGCAAAAGAACCTGCCAGGTTTCCAATCATGCTAGTAATTCCCGATAAAAGTCCCATACTGCTGGCAAAAAACCAGTGTTTTGGAATTGCCATATTCTTTTTTTGATCCATCCAAACCATCATAATCACCGTCAAAATAATGAAAATAGCCATGATTTGTTTGAATAATTTTTCGGAAATATCGTTACCAAACCACACGCCTATCAATACGCCCAAAACCATTGTGGGCAATATTTTCAACAAAAACTTCCATTGCGTATGGCGGTTATAGTAAAAAACAGCCAAAATATCGGCAACCACCATAATTGGAATTAAAATTCCAGTAGAAGCTTTTCCGCCAAAAATTATAGCCATTAAAGTAACAATTAAAACCCCAAGCCCTTTTATTCCCGCTTTTCCCATGCCAAGAATAAAGGATGCCAAAAATGCCAAACTCCAGTTTAACCACGATAATTGAAATTGTGTTACACTATCAACAAAGCCTTGCATTTCTTCAAATTTTAGGGCTGTAAGTTAGGTATAATTGTGTATTTGTTTAATTGTTTATTCGTGAATTTGTTGAAAAGTAGAAAGTTTGTTTAACTGTTTAATCGTTGAACTGTTTAATTGGCATATTGGCTAATTATATAATCATTGAACTGTTTACCCGCCTGTCTGGCCGGCAGGACTGTGTAATCGTTTATTCGTTTAGGCTTTTCAACCATCATACTTTTCTATTGATTTGTCCTTATTTCGAACTATTGTCTCTTGTCTCTTCTCCCTATTCTATTTTCTTTAATCAGTAAATTGTTTAATTGTCATATTACTGGTTACTGAAAACCAAAGTTATAACTTTTGTCTCTATTCTCTATTCTCTTTTCTTTAATCGGTATTTCCTAAACAAAAAAAAACCGAAACAGTGCGTTTCGGGTTTTTAAGAATTTGAGGTTATATTAGTTTTCGCCAGCTTCTTTTCTGGCGTCTTCTTTCATTTTTTCATTTGGAACAATAGCCACATTTACCCTACGGTTTTTGGCGCGACCTACAACTGTGCTGTTGTCAGCAATTGGTTGATCTTCTCCAAACCAAGTGGTTGTAAAACGTGATGCACTCAATCCTTTATTTTGAACAAAATAATTGGTTACGGCATAAGCTCTTTTTTCAGAAAGCGTCATATTGTATGCCGCTGATCCACTGCTGTCAGTATGTCCAACCACCAATACATTTGTATCAGGATATTCTTTTAAAATATTTGCCAATTTTGTAAGTAATTCTGCTGAAGATGCAGTGATGTTGTATAAATTGGTATCAAAATGAACACCGCTGTTTTCATCAAATGTCACCAAAATACCATCTTCAATACGTTCAACTTTAGCTCCAGGAATTTCTTCCTCAATTTTTTGGGCTTGTTTATCCATTTTATTTCCAATAAGCACACCTGCAGTTCCGCCAACAACACCACCAATCACAGCGCCTATTTCTCCTTTTCCGCCTTTACCAGCATTGTTTCCAATAATAGCGCCTAAAATAGCGCCACCAGCGGTTCCAATAACGGCACCTTTTTGTGCGTTATTTGCATTTTTAGTTGCTTCACAACTGCTTAAACCGGCCACAAGAATGACCGTTAAAACCGCTAAAGATATTTTTCTTAAGAGTGTTTTCATTATTCGTTTATTTTATTAAAGTTCATATAAATTATAAAGGGTTTACCTTCTAATGAAACGGTTTGTTCCCATCTCATAGTAGTTTCTGTCAATTGTGCCAACTGAAGTCTGAAACCAGAATCATCTGCCGATCTTTGTCTTGCATCTGTTGGTTTCAATAAGAAATCATAAAGTCCTGTGTCTTTATCCGTTTGCTGAATGGTAAAAGTGAAATAACGATCTCCGGTTGGTACACAATGTGTGTCGGTAATGGTGTATGTTCCTGTATTGTTGTTAGGAATAAAACGCCATTTGCTTCCTATAAAACAATCTTTAGAAGCATCATTCAACAAGGTTACGTCAAATGTTCCAGGCTCACTGTAAGTAATTTGGTCTAAAGACCAGTATCCTTTAATTACTTTTTTGGACTGGATAACTGTTTTTGGAGTTCCACAAGAAATAACCATGGAAGCTAAAAGTACAAATACTATTATTTTTTTCATTTTATTATTGTTTTAATGTTGAAATTATATACTGCAAATTTGCGAAATAATACATCTTATAAAGTTACATATTTTTTTAAATTAGTTACAAAATTCACACGTTAGAAATGCTAAAGATGTGTTAAAACTATTGAAATTAGGGACTCCTAAACAGCATTATTCGCTTAATTATTAGGGCAAAGCAGCAATTCTTATTTAATTTTTAGGGCGTTACCGCAAGGGTCGCGCCTTTCGCTGCAAACTTTTTTGCTTCGCATAAAAGGCGAAGCAAAAAAGGATTTCCGCTGCAGTCCCTAACGCAGTTTGCAATCCAAATAAAAATTAATCTTACCGCAGCTTTTATAAATGCTTTATGATCAATACAAAGCTTTATGAAGTAGATTATTGAGGAATAAACTTTATGCCCAAACCACTGCCATTAGCTTATATTTGCCAAATGGAAATTGAAATTCTTTTTGAAGACCAACATATTATCGTTGTAAACAAACCCAACAATGTGCTTATCCACAATTCTTATTATGCTCGTAACATAAAAGACGAAACGTTGTTAGATTTGCTTTTTGCACAATTAGGCTGTCATTTTTATCCGGTTCACAGATTAGATAGAAAAACATCGGGTGTACTAATTTTAGCAAAACAAAAAGAAAATGTTGCTGTTTTTCAGGAGTTGTTTAATGCCAACCAAATTCAAAAAACTTATTTTGGCATTGTGCGCGGATTTGTTGCTTTGAAACAAGTTATAGATTCTCCCGTTAAAAATCCTGACACCAAAGTCTATAAAGATGCAGAAACATTTTGTGTACCCATTTGCACCAAGCTTCTTGAAATTCCCGTAATTCCTTATGAAAACTCACGTTATAGCCTTGTAAAATTAATACCTGCAACAGGAAGAATGCACCAACTTCGAATACATTTAAATAAAATTAGCCACCCAATTGTGGGTGACTATAAATATGGAGATCGGTTTCACAACAGAATGTTTGAACAAGAACTTGACTGTAAAAATTTATTCTTGCACGCCTATTCACTTCATTTTACGCAACCTATAACCCAAGAGAGGATTGAATTAAACGCTTCTTTTCCGGCTGACTGGATAAAAATTTTTAAACTATTTAATTGGGATCTTAATTAATAAACCGTTTTCAATTTTAAATTCTTATACTTCCTCTTTTATGTTTTTCATAAAAATTTAATGCAATCTATTTGAGTACAATTCATATCCCAATAATAATAACCACATAAACAGCAAAAAACAGTATAAAAAAACTTTACCAAATTTATATAGCGAATTTAATCTCCTCTAACATTTTCATATAACATTTTTAAAATTAACTACACAAAACTTCAAAGAACTTAAAAAATTGAAAACGGAATAATTTAAAAAAGGAACCGTTTTCACTTTTTGGTTCTTGCACTTTTGCTGTTTCAAAATTTTCTGTAAACACAATAAAATCAGTATACATTTCACCCAAATAAAATAACGCTTTTTTAAAATGTGTTTTCATAAATTAATAACGCTTCACAATATTTAATTGTCACGCCCACAACGTATTACAAAGTGATTTGTTTTTAATTCAGTGTAAAAAATTTCAAAGAACCAAAAGTTGAAAACGGTTTATTAAGCATTTGAACAGTTGTTGCCTTATTTCGAAAGTAATTTTTTTTCTTTTTCGATTCTCATAATTAACAACACCAATTCAAATACCTGTTCTTTAATATATTTAAAGTTTTCAATATAATTTTTAACTTCCACTTTTAGCAGTTTGTGGTTGTCTCTATATTTAGATTCTTTTTTTAATTGAATGTTTTCCAGCAGCAAGGCCAAATTAATTTTATGTTCTTTAATAGATTCTATTAATTTATTGCCCAATTTAGCTTCATGTTCTATACCGTTCAAAAACATTTTAGCTTTATCATAATTATGGGTTTCACATAACCCCATAATATGTTCAGTAAGCAATTCCTTTAAAAAATTTTGTTCAATTTTAATAAACTCAATTTCTGAAATCCATTGTTGGGCTTTGGTATGCAATCGCTCAACACTTATTTCAAAATTTGCTGTTTTTTCATTCTGAGTTAATTGATTTTTGTCCATTTTAATATAATTTAAGTTAAAATATTAGGGAAGCATTAACCTCCCTAATTTAATGAATAAACTTAACTTATTTCAATCATTTTTTTCTTTTCAATACTTTTTGCTGCTTCCATTTTTTCCAAATTGATGGACAAAATCCCATTATCATACTTGGCTTTAATGTTCTTTTTAAGATCTATACTTTTTGGTAAAGTAAAAGTTCTTGTAAATGAATTGTGGAAAAACTCCCTTCGAGAATAGTTTTCCTCTTTTTCTTCTTTTTCTTGTTTACTTTCAGCAGAAATTGTTAAAACATCATCAGAAATGGAAACTTCAAAATCTTTTTTTGTAAATCCAGGAGCAGCAACTTCTATTTGAAAATCAATTTTGTGCTCTTTTACATTGATTGAAGGCATCCAATTTTCTCTGTTTAATAAATCTTCAGTCATCATGTTTTCGGTAATGTCTGAAAATTCAGGAAACATTCTTTCCAATATAGGAAGACGGCGGTTAAATTGTACTAATGTCATAATCAAAAATTTTATTGGTTTATAATGCACTAATTTATAATGAAGGCGTTGTTCATACAATGATGCCCATCATTGTCAAAAATGATAGTTATCATTTTTTATAAAATTTTCTATGCTAAAACGAAGGTTGTATTTTTGGGAAAGTTGCTGGGAATCAATATAGACTAACACCATGTAAATTTATCCTTTAAATTTAGATGACGTATAAATATCAGTAAAACAAGGAATTAATCAGTTTTTATAATATGATGAAAATCAGATTTGGTTTTATGGAATCAGTAATTTAATAATGCAACAATGCTCTCGTACAATCTATTTTTTGGCAAAAACATGTCTTCCAAGTTTTTGGCAAATGGAATCGGCGTTTCAATACTGCCCAAGCGTTTTACGGGAGCATCTAGATAATTAAAGCAATTTTCGGTAATTAATGCCGATAAATCTGAGGCTATTCCTCCAAACAAGGTATCTTCCTGTAAAATTAAAGCCTTGCCGGTTTTTTTAACCGATGTATAAATGGTTTCGGTATCTAAGGGTTGAAGCGTTCTTAAATCGATAACATCCGCTGAAATGTTGTGTAATTTAACTTCATTTAATGCCCAGTGAACGCCTGCGCCATAAGTGATAATGCTCAAGTCATTTCCTTCGTGAAGCAATGAAGCTTTACCAAAAGGAATGGTGTAATAATCTGTTGGTACATCCTGATAAACAGATCTATACAAGGCTTTATGTTCAAAAAACAAGACCGGATTTTCATCTTCTATCGAAGTTGCCAACAAACCTTTTGCATCATAAGGAAATGCTGGATAAACAACTTTTAATCCGGGCGTTTTTGTAAACCAGGCTTCGTTGGTCTGGCTGTGAAACGGCCCTGCTCCTACGCCGGCGCCACAAGGCATGCGTAAAACCACATCTGCGTTCTGATTCCAGCGATAAAATGATTTTGCCAATAAATTAATCACCGGATTAAATCCTGATGTCACAAAATCAGAAAATTGCAATTCAACTACCGATTTATAGCCGTTGATGGAAAGTCCGTAAGCAGATTCAATAATACTCGATTCACAAATAGGCGTATTCCGAATTCTGGAAGCGCCGAATTGTTCCAAAAATCCCTCCGTAATTTTAAAAGCACCGCCATATTCTGCTATGTCCTGACCCATCACCACCAACTTATCAAAGCGATCCATACTTTGTTTTAATCCTTGAGAAACAGCATCAATAAATCGAATATTTGAAGTGTTTGTTGAAGGCTTTATTTCGGTATAATTTTGATGTTTGTACACATCAGCCAATTCATTTTCTGTGGTTGATGAGATTTCTTCTTCAGCAAAAGCTGTTTTTAAATGGTCATTAATTTCATCAATAATTTCCTCCTTAATCAACGTATCCATTTCATTGGAAAGTATCTTTTCTGAAGTTAAAAATGCATGATAATTTTTAACGGGATCTTTTTCGGCCCAAGTATTGATCAATTCTTGCGGAATGTATTTTATGCCACTCGCCTCTTCATGGCCGCGCATCCTGAATGTTTTAAATTCGAGTAATACGGGACGAGGATTCAATCGTAAACTTTTTGCAATTTCACGTACTGTTGAATGCACTTCTAAAATATTGTTGCCGTCTATAATATGGCTTTCCATTCCGTAGCCAATTCCTTTATCTGCAATATTTTCACATTTAAATTGCTGGGTTACAGGTGTTGAAAGTCCGTACCCATTATTTTCGATACAAAAAAGAACCGGCAAATTCCATACCGAAGCTACATTTAAAGCTTCATGAAAATCGCCTTCGCTGGTTCCGCCTTCACCCGAAAAAACTGCGGTCACTTTGGGTTCATTTTTAAGTAAATCGCCCAACGCAATCCCATTTGCGATGCCAAATTGCGGACCTAAATGCGAGATCATTCCCACAATTTTAAATTCTTGGGTTCCAAAATGAAATGAGCGTTCGCGTCCTTTGGAAAACCCGCTTTTTTTTCCCTGGAATTGAGAAAATAGTCTGTATAAAGGAATGTTTCTTGAAGTAAACACACCTAAATTTCGATGCATTGGTAAAATATACTCATCAAAATTTAAAGCGTTGGTAATGCCAACAGAAATCGCTTCTTGTCCGATGCCTGAAAACCATTTGGAAATTTTCCCCTGGCGCAACAGAATTAACATTTTCTCTTCTATCAATCGAGGTTTTAGAAGAAATTTATATAAATTAATTAATTCTTTATCGGTGTAATTTTCTCGGTTGTAAACCATTTTATCAATTGTTTAGCTAATTGCGCCTATTAAAAAAATGAATAATGATATCAAAGATACTCATAATGCCAGAAAACAAAAATACCTTATTATAAAAAATAATAAGGTATTTTCAGTGATTTGAGTTCAATTAAACTTCCCTAAAAATGGAATGCATTAAACGTGTTTTGTCGTTGATGCTTTCTTCCAAAGAAATCATTGTTTCTGTTCTTGAAACGCCGTCGATATCATCAATTTCAAAAATTATTTCTTTAGCGTGCGTGGTGTCTTTGGCTCTAATTTTACAGAAAATATTGTATTTCCCTGCGGTTATGTAAGCAATTGTAATATTCGGAATTTTCTTTAGTTCACTTATCACTTGCTTTGTTTTCGAGGTTTTGTCTAAATAAATCCCAACGTGTGAGATAAAGGAATAGCCCATTTTCTCATAATCAAGCGTTAAAGTTGAACCTTTAATGATTCCTTCATCTTCCATTTTCTTAACCCTTACGTGGATTGTTCCTGCGGATACCACTAATTTTTTTGCTATATCGGTAAACGGCGTTCTTGCGTTTTCGATAAGAATATCTAATATTTGATGATCAATTTCATCAAGTATATATTTTTTCATATGACTGCTTTTGTTTAAGATAAAAACTTGAGTACAAATTTATTAAAAAAAAATCGATAAACACCTAATAAATTTACGAATTTGACAATTCTAATTCCTTTATATCTAAATTTTCTGCACTTATAATGTTATACGAGTAATAATCTGACAAATCCCCAACTTTTTCAATGTGTTTATACATCTCCAATTTATGAGCTATTACTCTGAATTTAAGCTGAATACCAATATTTGTAATTGAAATTCTATTATTTTCAGTTATTTTAATGTTCTTATAAATTATATCTAAAAACTTAGTGTCATTATTAGGAATTTCGTAGTAAGGCATATAATTGGCATAATCTTCTGCTGCTGCAATAAAATAGATTCCTTGCAAAAGAGCATAAAAATTATATTTTCTGGTGATTTCTCTTTCGTAATCGTCTTTATAATGACCCGCCTCTATCAATATGGTGTTGTGTCCCAGCTTTTGAAAATTATCTCCTGTGGCTGTTGGATAAAACTCATCGGTATAACGGCCAATTTGATTGGTAATAACTTGTTGCAACAAATTATTCATCGCCACAATAACGCTCATGGTTTCTTTACGGCCTTTGGTTACTGTTCGCTCAACATCTTCTGAAGGCGCTAAAAAGGAGATTGTTGCCAGATTAGGAGTGCCTTCAACATTAAAAATAGAACGTTGATCGTGCAAATTGAAACAAAACTTCGGATTAAATGTGTCCAAAACCTCACGAAGCAAGTTACTTTCTGTCGCTTTTCTTGCAACAGCGTCTCTATTTAAATCGATATTTTTCGCATTTTCCCTTGTAAACTTTATGGCTCCATCCGGATTTAACATTGGAATAAACTGAATAGTGCAATTTGTAAGGATGGTTTTTATTATTTCAGACAATTCGGCGTTGTCTTTTTCCAAAAAATTAAATAAGTCGAAGAGCGCTTTGGTTCCCGTACTTTCATTTCCGTGCATTTGAGACCAGACAAGTATGTTGATTTTCCCGGTTCCTATAGAAATTTTATAGATCGGAATGTTATTTTCTGAATAGCCTAAAATTTCTTTTTTAAATTTTGCGGATAGTTTTTGAATTAATGGATCTATATCATCAAATAAAATTCTTCTTCCTTTTAAATTTTTTTCAAAATTTAGCGGATACAAAAGTTCTAAGGTTTTTACGTCTATTAATTCCATGTTACAAATGTAAATAATAGAATGTTTACAAATGTAAACGATAATTTGGATTGAATAATATACAATTGTAATTATTTTTTAATGTTGAAATCGGTCCGCTACCTCCCCCGAAATAGCACTATAATAAAAGTTGATGTAAAATATTTAACTAACTACTATTTAATATGATAGTGTAACTAATATGAAGTTGTACTTACGTATAGTAGAGTAATTTACGAGCGATTTTATAACAATACTTGCGAATCAAAATTAAATAGATTACATTTGTAATGAAATAATAATTTACAATGGTAAACATAGAACAATTTGCGAAACGATTGAATATTCTCATGGATTATTATGAAATATCGGCTGCTTTATTGGCCGAAAAAATTGAAGTGCAGCGATCCAGCATTTCCCATATCCTATCCGGAAGGAATAAACCAAGCCTTGAATTTGTATTGAAGATTTTAAAAGCATTTCCTGAAGTTGAGTTGTATTGGTTGTTAAACGGCGTTGGAAGTTTCCCAAAGCCTGCTGAAGTTAAAGGGGCTGCTCCTACACTGTTTTCTGAAATTGAAACGCCTGAGATTAAAATGAATGAACCTAAGGCGATGGCAAAACCGGCTATTCAAGAAATTGAGAATCAGAGAAAGGAAAGTACCGACCAAGAAATTGAAAGAATCGTTATTTTTTATAAGGACGGTACATTTAAAAATTACACCCCATAAAAAAAGCCCCCCTGTTTATGGGAAGCTTTTAAATTGCATTTTTTAAACTTTTACTCTATCAACTTTGCGATACCTGTTTTTAAAATGATGATGAGCTCGTTTTTATTGCTGTTTTTAGATTGTTGCTGTGCATAAACCAATTGATTTAACATATTTATGCTCATCTGGTCAAATTTATATTTTTTATACCGTAATCCCAATTTTACAAAATCGTTAGTTAAATTAGTGATTGCTTCTTTATTATCGCTTTCTGAAATCCATTTAAAAGCTTCAGCATACGTTTGTTGTGTTCTTTTGTCTTCCGTTAAAAACATACCCTTCAAAATATGATTGGCAATAAAAGGCAGCTTTGTTTTGTCCTTTTCGCTGATATAAATACTGGTAACGGCATCTGCCAAATATGTTTTGGTATCTTCATTAATGGCATTCAACTTTTTTAAAGCCGTTTGTTTATCAATTTGGTATAAGGAAATCAATGATTTTCCTGTAACTGCATAGCTTTCACTGTTCATTCCGTTTTCAAAAAGAGGCTTGTAAACAGGATCCACTAATTTACCCAGAACGCCAATAGCGGCTGCCTGCACCAATGTTTTAGGATCGGATTGTGCCATTTTCACTATTTTGTCGATGGCTTCTTTTTTGTTAGATTTTTGAAACAAATCAATATTTTCCAAGGCCAATATCCTAATTTCATAGTAAGGATCGTTAAGCGCTTTAATAACGGTGTTAAAAACATCTTTGTTTAATTGGTCTTTTGAAATTTCTTCCAGCGCAAATCTTCTGTCTAAATAATGTGGGGCGTTATTGAATTGGTAAATATATTCATTTACTGTTTTTTTGACGGCAATTTCAGCCAAAAGCACATGTTTTGCATCAATATTAATCAGTTTTGGCATTTTATTGAAAGAAAAAGTGAAAGAATTTTGGGCGTTTTCAACCCAAACATTGTGGGTGTTTTTTCCCGTTTCTTCGTAAATATCAATGCTTAAAGGAAATTTAAACGTCTTTCCTTTTTGATTGACGTTAACGGTAACTGTTTTATTGATGGTGTTGAAATCGTAGGTAACATTCATTTTTATATGTCCGCTTCCATAATACCACTGGTTAAAAAACCAGTTTAGGTCCATTCCGCTTACTTTTTCAAAGACCAAACGAAGTTGATGCGCTTCTGCTGTTCCGTATTTGTAGGTTGTTAAAAAAGTATTCATTCCTTCAAAAAAGGCTTCATCACCAATCACGTCGCGCAACATATGTAAAATGGCATTTCCTTTGTGGTAACTTACCGTATCAAACATATCTTCCCTGTCTAAATAATTAAAACGAACCAAATCTTTGTCTTCACTTTGGCTGGTCATATAAGTCTGAACATCGCTGTACATATTTGCATCGGCCTTGTCTTTTCCATATTTATGGGCAAACCATAAATAAACGCTATAGGTTGCAAACGATTCATTAACAGTTAAATTGGCCCAGCTTTCTGTAGTGACCAAATCACCAAACCAATGGTGAAACAATTCATGGGCAATGGTTCCCTCCCATTCGTTGTTATCAATTAGCTGGCCTTTTTTCTGATGCGCATCTTCGGCATGAACAACGGCGGTGGTATTTTCCATGGCGCCGCTTACAAAATCGCGTACCACAATTTGGCTGTATTTATCCCACGGATAAGGAATTCCGGTGATGTTCGAGAAAAAAGTCATCATTTCAGGCGTATTTCCAAAAATGGCTTTTGCTTCAGACTCAAATTCTGGTTCAACATAATAATTAACTTCAAGGCTATTCCAAGAATCTTTTGTGACGCTAAACTCGCCAACACCCATAAAAACAAGGTATGGCGCGTGTTTTTGGTCCATTTTCCAATAATCGGTTCTTGTTCCGTTTGGGTTGGTTGTCTGATTTTTTAAGGTTCCGTTTGAGAGTGTTACAAATTTATTGGGAACGGTCATATAAATTTCTTGGGAAGTTTTTTGGTTTGGGGAATCAATGGTAGGAAACCAGCAACTGTTTGATTCTGTTTCGCCCTGAGTCCAAACCTGCGTTGGTTTGTTTGGATCTTCTCCTTTCGGATCAATAAAGTACAATCCTTTTGCATCCTTTATATTCTCACTTCCTTTTTGGGTAATTTCTTCAGGTTTGGCGGTGTATTTTATGTATACAACATATTCTTCTCCTTTTTTGTAGGATTTGTCGAGCTCCACTGTTAATTCATCTTCAGAATAATTAAAGCCTGCTTTTTTGTCATTCACTTTTACTTCGTGAATGTTAAAGGATTTGGCGTCTAAAACCACTTTGTTAACAGCGTAAAAATGTGGCGTTAACGTTACCCAGGCTTCACCGTTTAACTGACTTTTTTCGAAGTTGAAATCCACTTTTAACTTGGTGTGGACCAGATTGTTAATTTTGTCTCTTTCGGGTTGGTAAATAGCGTTTTGGGCGCCAAGAACTATTGAAAAGAATAAGAGGAGTGCGAATAGAATATTTTTCATGTGAAATGTATAAAATTTAATAGGCAAAAATAAGGATTTAATTATCTTAAGCAGTTAACAGATAGTTAAAAAGCCACACTTTATTAAGGTATGGCTTTTAGTTTTTGTTTAAACGTTTAAGCGTGTAATTGTTTAAACGTTTAATCGTTTAATTGTGAACCTCGGACTTCAGTCCTGCCTCCGGCAGTCAAGCTTCGGTACATCTGTCATCCGTCTTCGGACTTCCGTCTTCCGTCTTCGGTCTTCAGACTTCAGACTATTTAATGCCACCAAGCAAACCTCCCAATTGTTTAAGTTGTTGAGAATTGCCATCCAGTTTAATTTCTTGGGCCAGACTTAAAATTTCGCTCGGATTCATATTTTTCCCAAGAACCCTTACAAGCGCAAATCCTCTTTTGTTGTCGGATCCAAAAATAATCACTTCATCAATGGCATCTTCTTCTCCCAAATAATTCACGGTTACATTTCCATTTCCTGTGTTCATACGCATCAATTCTTTGTAGCTTGGGTTTTTAAGAATTTCTGCCACTTTTTCCTTTTCAGCAGCGAACAATTCCTGATTACTGTCATTAATTTGTAAGGCTAAAAAATTGATTTTTTTGATGGTTTTTAAAGTGTTTTTAACTTCTTCAGAAACATTCTCATCTTTTAGCTCAATAATGTTTGCCGGCAAATCAACAGAAATAAACGCATTGTTTTCTTTACTGTCCACATAATATTTTTGCAAAGATGGCTTTGTATCACAGGCAACAGTTATAATTGCTGAAGCAAAAGCGACCATTGAAACTTTTAAAAACTTTTTCATTGCTGTGTTTATTTATTTTTTAGTTGTTTGCCGCTGTTTGGGATATGGGCTTCCGTAATTTCAGAAACTTTATTTAAATCGATATTCCCTGTTAACGATAATACAACAGCTTGTTTATTGGCTTTATTTGTCATATCGTTCACAAACATTAACAATTCACTTACATGATTGTCATCTTTACCCGGACGAATGTATATTTTAACGTTGGCATCTTTATCTTTTATGCGCATCATCTCCACAAGTTTAGAAGTTTTCAAATATTTTAAGACCACTTCTTCCATTTGGCTTGCAATTGCAGTGTTTTCCGTAGTAAAAACTTTTAAAGACTCAAGGTCTTTCACCATTTCAGCATATTGTTTTGCTTCAGGGCTGCTGCTTTTAAATTTGCTTAACATTTTAAAAGCTTCTTGGTTTACAATCACAGAGGTTACATCATCCATCGCTTCAAACTTATCGAAAATTGAAACTTGTGCATAATTTGTGAATGGCAAAATAGCAAGGGCGATTATAAAAATTATTTTTTTCATTTTTTTGGTTATTTAGCTTTGTTAAAAATTTTGTTAGTGGTGGTTTCAAACTCTTGCAATTCAGTGATTGCTGCAGTTCCTTTGTTTAAATTTGCCGATAGCATTGCGAAAGCAAAATGCGTTTCCTGATAAATTTTTTCGGCTTTTGCTTGTTGGTTTTTTTGATACCCGGTGTACACACTTACCAATAAAACTGCTGAGGCCGCTACAGATAACCATTTCCAATTCAGTTTTCGACTTTTTAATTGAATGGTTTTTGTAAATATCTCTTTTTTACTGGCTGAAAAATAACCGAACATTGCACGGTACTCTTCTAAATGTGGTGCTACATCATCTCCTGAAAAATAAGTTTTTAATTCATTTTCTTCGGCGATGGAAGTTTCAGCATCCAGGTATTTTTCCAACAACTTTTCTATGTTAACTAATTCCATAATTGTGTTGTTTTATTAATTGTTCTTTAATTGTTTTTCTTGCTCTTGATAATGAAACCCTGATTGCGGTTGGCTGCATGTTCAGTATTTCCGCTATTTCATCAAATTCATATTGTTCAATATCTCTAAGCTGTATGATAATTTTTTGTTGCTCCGGTAAGTTCTCAATCAATTTATGAACCAAACTTACACTGTCATTTAATTCTACCCTTTTCTGTAAAGACGTTCCACCTTCTTTATAGTTACTGTGAACCAGCGATAAATTATTTGCCTGCTTCGATTTTAATCGGTCAAAACAATAATTCTTCGTCATCGTCATCGCAAATGCCTCAATACTGTTATAGTCGCTTAATTTCGACTTGTTTTTCCAAAGCTTAAAATAAAGCTCTTGGGTTGCGTCCTCGGCTTCTTCTGTTGAAACCAGCAGTCTTTTCGCCAATCGAAACACTTTATCTTTAAAAGGCATTACTTTTTTTAAAAACTCTGACTGATCCATTTTAAGTTTGGTTGTTAAAACTTCTTTTCTGATGTTATTACTATTATGACGAGCAAGTTACATTTTTGTAACAGTATATATTAAATTTGGAATAAAAATTGATATATTGCAACCAAATAACAAAATTAATAAAATGAAAAAAATCAGCTATATACTGGCAACATACATAGTGCTAGGGCTAACATTTGCCAGTTGTGTTAAAAATGATGACCCCACGCCACCAACAAGCGGTTTAGACAAACCCATAAACGATTTTGTATGGAAAGGAATGAATTCCTGGTACAACTGGCAACCAAACGTCCCTGATTTAGCAAATACCAAAGATGATGATAAAGATGCTTACAATACTTATTTAAACGGGTTCGCTGACCCGGAAGATTTGTTTTACAGTTTGCTTTCTCAAGATGAAATAAAAATAAATCCGGACGGTACGAAAACTTATAGGTTCTCTTGGATTGTTGATGATTATGTGGCTTTAAACAATTCTTTTCAGGGAATAACAAAATCATTCGGAATTCGTTTAACAGCTGTAAATATTAATACAGTTGGCGACATTGTTTTTTATGTAAGGTATGTGGCACCGGGTTCTCCTGCTGATTTGGCCGGAATTAAAAGAGGTGATATTATCAATGCTTTGGATGGCGCAATTATGACAGCTACAAATTATTCTTCTGTTGCGGCTAAATTATCAAATGAGACCGTAACCTTTTCAATTGTTACTGAAAACATGACCTTTATTGCCGATAAAACAATTACCGCAGTAGAAATTTCTGAAGACCCAGTTTATTTAAAAAAAGTGTTTACAGACATTAATGGCAGAAAAGTTGGTTATTTGGTTTATAATGGATTTAGGTCATCTTATAATGATGAGTTAAATGCGGCTTTTGCTTATTTTAAAAGTGAAGGAATACAAGAGTTGGTTCTGGATTTAAGGCTGAATGGCGGTGGATCTGTTGAAACAACAGCTTATTTGGCAAGTATGATTTATGCCAATGCAGGAACTGATAAATTTGCAATTTTAAAGTATAATTCAAAGCACCCAGATCGCAACAGCACTGCTTATTTTTATAATACATTGAATGTATATGATGAAAATGGTAAAGATACTGGAGTTGACGAAACGATTAATAGACTTTCAACGATTAATCAATTGTATGTATTGACTTCCGGCAGCACAGCCTCCGCAAGCGAGATGATTATCAACGGTTTGAGACCTTTTATGCCAGTAAAAGTGGTAGGAACAAAAACTTATGGTAAAAATGTGGGATCAATTACTTTATATGATTCGCCTTCTTCAGATTACACAAAAGAATCATCAGCAAATTCATCACATTTATATGCGATGCAGCCAATTGTATTTCAAATATTTAATAAATTGGATCAAAGTGATTATACCTTAGGTTTTGTTCCGGATATTGAGGTTAAAGAATATCAATACTGGAATGCAATTTTGCCTTTCGGAGATGCAAATGAAGTGGTTTTAAAAGCAGCGCTTGACGATATCAGAGGCGTTTCGGCCAGACAAACAAAATCGCTTAAGTATTCTGAAATTAAAGAATTTGAAGTTTCTGAACTTGAAAAAAGATTTGAAAAAGAAATGTACATCAATGATGAATTTTTTAACAAGTAAATTTTATAATTATAAATAAACAAAAAGGCAGGTTTTTACTTGCCTTTTTTGTTGTTTAAAAATCCGATTTATTTTACCTAAATTTGTTTTAATCTTCAATAGGAATAAATGAAAAACGTTGCGATAATTACAATCCTCTTTACTTTTTTAATAGCGTGTAATACCAACTATCAACCACGTGAAACCGTAAAAATTTCCATCGAAAAATTCAACATAGACAGCGCCAGCATTCGCGCCATTGAAATTGTGAACGACTCTTCTGTGGTTTACGCAACTTCAAACGGAATGATTGGCATCATCGCCGCAAACGGTAAATTGGTGGGTGCCAAAAAAATTATAACCGATACGATTGTGCCGCATTTTAGAGCGATTTCTTATACAAAAGAAGCTGTTTTTGCATTGAGTATTGAAAATCCGGCACTATTATACCGCTATAAAAACAACGAATTTGAATTGGTTTATAAAGAAGTGCATGAAAAAGTTTTTTATGATTCCATGAAATTTTTTGATGAGCTGAACGGAATTGCTATAGGCGACCCAACCGATGAATGTTTGTCCGTTTTGATTACCAGAGACGGCGGAAAATCTTGGGGAAAAATGGATTGCAAAAATTTGCCAAAAATATCAGCAGGAGAAGCTGCTTTTGCCGCCAGCAATACCAACATTGCCATTGTGGGCGAAAATGCCTGGATTGTGACGGGCGGAATGAAATCACGTGTTTTTCATACGCCGGATATGGGTTTGACGTGGAAAGTTTATGATACGCCAATTGTTCAGGGAAAAAGCAGCACAGGAATTTATTCGGTCGATTTTTACAATGAAAAACAAGGAATTATCTGCGGCGGTGATTATACCGATATGCACGGAAATTACGCCAATAAAGCAATCACCAAAAATGGCGGAAAAACTTGGGAGGTCGTTTCAGAAAATACGGAGCCAAAATATGTAAGTTGCGTACAATATGTGCCAAATACACAAGGTAAAGAAGTGTTTGCAGTTTCAGATAACGGCGTTTTTTATTCAAAAAGTTCAGGAAAAAACTGGGAAAAAGTGAGTGATGAAGCTTTTCATTCCATTCGTTTTGTAAATGAAAATATCGCTTGGGTTTCAGGCAATGAAGTGATTGCTAAAATGACGATTAAATAATAATGAGAAAATGGTAAAGTCAGAAGTCCGAAGACGGAAGACCGAAGTTAAAAAATCCTCCAATCATTTCAACTATCAATTTATATATTAATTATGACTATTAAAATATACGGTTTTTACGTTTTGATTTTTTTGCTGATTTCAGGCTGCTCAAAACAATCTGAAATTGGCAAAAAGATGAATTGCAGTCCGACAACTTATAAAAATACCAAAGAAATAACAGATTTTAATAAAAACTTTACATTAAGTATTCCAAGTAATTGGAAAACAGAATTATACTTTGACAATTATCAGTCTGAAATCTTTACTGCCGACACTATTAAACAGCTTTCTGAAACCTATATTTTGGCGGCTTCTTTTAATTTGGGAACCTTGAATTTCGACAGTGATTTTCACCATCGAAAAGATTCGGTTTTGAATGCAAACAGCCTTAAAATAATTGATTCAGGGAATGAATCTTTTCAAAAAAAACCTTCTTTTTGGTACATTTCAAAAGGAACAAAAAATAATTTTGAATACCATCGTTTTACAGTCCTGACAAAAATTTCGGAAAACACCTATTTTTCTTCCTATTCAGAAATTTATGGAAACACCAATATCGATGAACGCATCTGTGAATCAATTTCGTTGTTGGAAAGCATTCGGTTTTTGGAATAATTTATGACAATTAGGTTGTTCTGTACAAACTAAAAAACCAACCCCTATTAGAACATTTATTTATTTGCTTAAAATAAAATCGGAAAAAGCTATTATTAATAATTATTTAGCAATGTTCATAAATTAAGAAAACAAAATTATTCAATTGCTAAAAAGACTTAATATATTTGACAATAATTTTTACACGAAATTTATAAAATAGAGATTATGGCAAAAAAAAATAAAGTAATCAATTTGTTTGGAAACAAAAATGTCATTCCAAACAACACCGGCATAAGTTACTCCACTTTGTTGGATAAATTTATGGCACCTTTTGAAAACGATTTTCCCAAAGACTCTTATATCGAAGAAATATTTCAATTTGCATTAAACGCTTGGAATTTTGGCAATATGAGCTTTCTGATGCCCAAAACAGAGTTTGAAAAAACAATGGCTTTAGCTTCAGCAGACGACGGCATAAACTATCCGTTATTAAAAAAAATGATTTCCCATAAGGCGAAAAATTATAAAGAATTCACAAATTTTATTATAAATTTTGAAATAACCGAAAAAAAAGGAAAAGATGTGTTAACGGTAGTTACACAATCAGAAGAAAATTATCTTGCAGAAATGATGAATTCTATAGATAATCAAAATGAAAATGGCGATTATGATGAAAATTATATTAACAGGCAGGCCATCGTTTTAAAGCCGCTGCAGCCATTTGTTGATTGGTATATTAATTTGTATCCAAATGAAGAAGTTCCCGAATTTAATGAAAGCAATATTTACCTTGTAAATGAAGAAATTGTTGATTTAGAATTGTGGCTAAAAAAGAAATTTGATAAATTCTTTATGTTAGAATTAGGCGATTGGCATCTTAACAAAAAAGAATGGCCCCAAAAGCGAAATTACAAAATGTTTAAGGAATGGTTTCACATAGAAATGTCAACTATGATTTACGATTTAGTGAAAGTGCCTGTTTCAAAATCTGAATAAAAAACAATGAACATTCCCTTAGATCAGTTCGAGCAAATAATTGATGAAACTATTTTAAAAAGAGGTTTGTCCTATTTTAAAAAAGGCTATGTAACAGAAATTTCAGAAATTAAAAATGGAAAATATGAAGCCACCGTTGAGGGGACGGAGCAGTACGATGTTTCAGTAAAGATTAAAAATAACGCTATAGAAGAACATCAATGCAGTTGTCCTTATGATATGGGACCTGTTTGCAAACATATTGTTGCGGTGATTTTTTATTTACAGCAAGATTTTTTAGGCCTTAACGAAAAAAAATCGACCATCCCGCGAACAAAGAAAACCAAATCGGTTTCACAACAAGTTAAAGACCTGTTAAAAGCAGTTTCTCACGATGAATTAATGGTTTTTATTGAAGAAAACTGTAAAAACAACAAGAAATTCAGAAATATTTTTTTAGTGTCTTTTGGGCATCTCACTAAAAATGTCTCCAAAGAATTTTACCAAAAACAAATAAAATCCATTCTAAATACAGCGGCAGGAAGAGACGGTTATATTGGTTGGTCTGAAATGAAATATGTTGTAAAAACCACAGAGGTGTTTTTGAATAATGCCGAAAACTATTTTAATGAACATCATTTTGAAAATGTATTTTTTATCAGCACAGCTTTGCTTGAAGAATTTACGGAAGCATTTCAATATGCCGATGACAGCAATGGTGATTTAGGTTATTTTATTGATGCTTCTGTTGATTTGCTTTCAAGAATGGCGCATGAAAATTTACCCAAGGAACTAAAAAAAGAAATGTTCAACTACTGTATTTCCACTTTTAAAAAGGGCCTGTTCTCCGGATGGGATTGGCATTTAGGCCTGCTTGAAATTGCAAGTGAGTTAGCGGGAAATGAAAGCGAAGCGGATATTATAATCAACAGTTTAGACACTATTAAAGGATCATACGAAATAGAGGGCGCACAGGTTTCCAAGCTAAATTTACTGAGAAAACATAAAGATGAAGCAATCGTTCAAAAATTTATTGAAGAAAACCTATCAAATACATCCATCAGAAATGAAGAAATATCCAAAGCTTATGAAAACAAGAATTTTGAAAGGGCCATTAAACTTTCAAAAGACGCCATAAATTGTGATAAAAAAAATAAACCGGGCTTGGTAAAAGATTGGTATAACTGGCTGCTGAAGGTTGCTCAAGCCCAAAATGACACTGCCAAAATAATAGAATATGCCCGTTTTTTATTCATTGACAACTTTTACCCCCAAAAAGACTGCTATAAAATTTTAAAGGACAATGTTCCCGCTAAAGATTGGCACTCTTTTTTAGAAGAAATAATCAGCGAAGTCAGCCCAAAAACGAGATGGACATACTCAGAATTAGTACGTACCATTTACATTAAAGAAGCTTGGTGGGATCGATTATTTGAGATGTTAAAACAAAATCTCTCTTTAGATAATATTGAGCAAAATGAAAAATATTTAGCCAAAGATTATGCGCCTGAATTAATTGAAATGTACAGCGACAGAATCATGAATTATGTAAGCCGGTATGTAGGCAGGGATCACTACAAAACAGCCTGCAGGTATTTGCGCAGAATGAAAAAATTGGACGGGAATAATAAAGTAAATGAACTCATTGAAACATTTAAAAAACAATATCCACAACGAAAAGCTTTAATGGATGAGCTAAATAACGTGTAAAATACCGTATCCAAAAAATAAAATCCATCCATAAATCGCTTCGTTTTACAGTCTTTACAAAAATTTCAGAAAACACCTATTTTTCTGCCTATTCAGAAATTTATGGAAAAACCAATATCGATGAACGCATCTGTGAATCAATTTCATTGCTGGAAAGTATTCAATTTTTGGAATAATTTATGACAATTAGGTTGTGAAAATCTTTAATGAATCGTTACTTTTGATAAAAATTTAAAAATATGCAAAAAATAATAGACCGATTTGTAAAATATGTTAAAGTGGACACAAAATCAGACCCAAACAATCCTGCTTTCCCAAGCACAGAAAAACAATGGGATTTGGCGCATATTTTGGTCGATGAATTGAAAGAAATTGGCTTGGAAGATGTTACTTTAGATGAGAATTGCTATCTCATGGCCACGCTTCCATCTAATGTGGACTTTAAAGTGCCAACCATTGGTTTTATTGCCCATATTGATACAAGTCCGGATTATTCTGGCACCAACGTAAAACCTCAAATTCATAAAAATTATGATGGCGGTGATATTTTGTTGAACAAAGAACAAAATATTGTTTTGTCTCCAAGTTATTTTGAAGATTTATTGTTGTATAAAGGCCAGACTTTAATCACAACCGATGGCACTACCCTATTGGGCGCCGATGACAAAGCCGGTATTACGGAAATTGTTTCGGCAATGGAATATTTAATCAACCATCCGGAAATAAAACACGGCAAAATTAGAATTGGCTTTACGCCCGATGAAGAAGTTGGAAAAGGAGCGCACATGTTCGATGTGGAAAAATTTGGCGCCGAATGGGCTTATACGATGGATGGAAGTGCTGTTGGAGAGTTGGAATATGAAAACTTTAACGCCGCTGGAGCAAAAGTAATCATCCACGGAAAAATTGTGCATCCAGGCTACGCAAAAGGAAAAATGATTAACTCGATGTTAATTGCCAGTGAATTTATTGCAGGATTGCCAAAAAATGAAATTCCGCAGGAAACTGAAGGTTACGAAGGCTTTTATCATTTAAGCAGCATTCATGGAGAAGTTGAAAAAACCGAACTCGAGTACATTATCCGCGACCACGATATGAAGTTGTTTGAACAACGCAAAGTTACTTTTCAAAAAGTTGCCGATGATTTAAACAAAAAATTGGGCAGCAATTTGGTTGAAGTTGAGATGAAAGACCAATATTACAATATGCGCAAACAAATTGAACCTGTGATGCACATTGTTGATATTGCCGAAGAAGCAATGAAACAATTGGGAATTACGCCAATCATCAAAGCAATTAGAGGCGGAACTGACGGTTCTCAATTGTCATACAAAGGTTTACCTTGTCCGAATATTTTTGCGGGCGGACATAATTTTCACGGACGTTATGAATTTGTGTCTGCAGAAGCCATACAATTAGCAACGGACGTTGTTGTGAACATTGCAAAATTAACTGCTGAAAAAGCAAAATAAGAATATCATATAAATTCAATGCTAAACCCCTATCTTAATCAGACTGGGGTTTTTTATTTAACAAAATGTTAAATATTGTTATTTTATTGCCACTATCTTTCAAAACAACTGTTAGATGGTTACTTTTGAAAAATTAAAAAATTAAATTCATGGAAAGTCAATTGTTAGTTTCTCTTACTGAAAAATATGGAAGTCCGCTGTATGTTTATGATGCCGAAAAAATGGAATCGCAATACAATCGCATTACGACAGCATTTTCATCTGTTAAAAATTTAAAATTGAATTATGCCGTAAAAGCAAATTCTAACATCAGTATTTTGAAATTTTTCAAAAAGTTAAATTCTGGAATTGACACAGTTTCCATACAAGAAGTTCTTTTGGGATTGGAAGCAGGATTCGAACCTGAAAACATCATTTTTACGCCAAACGGCGTATCATTGTCGGAAATCGAAAAAGCGGCTGCTTTGGGCGTTCAAATAAATATCGACAATTTGTCCATTCTGGAACAATTTGGCCACCGCTACCCTAACACGCCGGTTTGCGTGCGTATCAATCCGCATATTATGGCGGGCGGACATTCAAAAATTTCTGTGGGCCATATCGATTCAAAATTCGGAATTTCAATCCACCAATTGCCTCATATTAAAAGAGTTGTAGAAAATACAGGAATGCACATTAACGGCGTTCACATGCACACGGGTTCCGATATTTTGGATATCGATGTGTTTTTAGCGGCTACTGAAATTTTATTTAATACGGCAACAGCCTTTGAAGATTTAGAATTTATAGATTTCGGAAGCGGATTTAAAGTGCCTTATAAAGAGGGCGATATTTCAACCAATATTGAAGAATTGGGCGAAAAATTATCCGAGCGTTTCAATAGTTTCTGTAAAGATTACGGGAAAGACTTAATATTGATGTTTGAGCCGGGAAAATTTTTGGTGAGTGAATCCGGTTGTTTTTTGGCGCACGTCAATGTGGTGAAACATACTACATCCACTGTTTTTGCGAGCATAGATTCAGGTTTTAATCATTTGATTCGTCCAATGTTTTATGATTCATACCATCATATTCACAATATTTCAAATCCGGAAGGTCGAGAACGTTACTATTCTGTAGTCGGTTATATTTGCGAAACCGACACTTTTGCCACCAATCGCAGAATCAGTGAAATTACCGAAGGCGATGTGCTTTGTTTTAACAATGCGGGCGCTTATTGCTTTTCGATGGCTTCCAATTACAATTCGAGATACAGACCAGCAGAGGTTTTGTATTATAAAGGCAAGGATTATTTAATCAGAAAAGAAGAAACATTCGAAGATCTGATTAATAATCAGGTGATTGTTGATTTGGATTAACGATTTTCTAAATGTTATTTGATTTTTCGCAAAATAAAATGGTTTTTAACGGTAATTAGGCGTAAATTAAGGCTCAAAAATAAATTTTTATGAAAAATCACCTAAAATGATTGTGTATTTAAAAAAATAATTACTTTTGACAGATGCAAAAAACAAATTCACATAACATCCTGTTAAACGCAAACACCGCGTTGTATTTTGTTGTTGCCACTACAACCACATTCGGTATCACCCTTTAGGGGTTCTGTCTATTTATATCACCCGTAGCTATATTCGTTTTCAATAATTAAGAAAACAACGAATAACCATTCAATTATTTATAAAAATCAGGATAAAAAATTAATACCATGAAAGTATTAAAATTTGGCGGATCATCAGTCGCCACTTCAGAAAACATCAATAAAGCACTCGAAATTGTTAAAGACAGCGCATTGACTACCGAAATAATTGTAGTGGTTTCTGCACTTGGCGGAATAACAGATTTATTATTGGAAGCAGGAAACTTGGCTTGCATTGGCGATGAAAATTATAAAAACAAGTTTAAATCAATTGAAGAACGGCATTTAAAAGTCATCCGGGAATTGATTCCCGTAAGCAACCAAAGCGGTGTTTTGGGCCACGTAAAAAAAATGCTCAATAAGTTGGAAGCCACATTGGAAGGCGTTTTTTTAATCAATGAACTGTCGGCCAAAACTTCCGATAAAATTGTAAGTTTCGGAGAATTGCTTTCTTCTTTTATCATTGTTGAAGCAATGAAAAACAAAGAATTGGACGCAGCATTGAAAAATTCCCAAGAACTTATTGTTACCGATGAAAATTTTTCTAATGCTGTGGTAAAGTTCGATCAAACCAATCAAAATATTGCATCCTTTTTCAGTAAAAGCAATCATAAAATTGTGGTTTTGCCAGGTTTCGTGGCAAAAACAGAAAGCGGAGAACCTACTACTTTAGGCCGTGGCGGGTCAGATTATACGGCAGCTATTGTTGCGGCAGGAGCAAATGCTTCTGTGTTGGAAATTTGGACAGACGTGAGCGGCATGTACACCGCAAATCCTAATTTTGTGCAACAGGCTTTTCCCATTAAAAATATTTCTTACCAGGAAGCGATGGAATTGTCGCATTTCGGTGCAAAAGTGTTGTATCCGCCAACCATTCAGCCAGTTTTAGAGAAGGAAATTCCCATAAAAATAAAAAATACTTTCGATGTCAATGCTGAAGGCACTTTAATCACAAAAGTGACTTCAAATACCAATCCGATCAAAGGAATCAGCCATATAGAAAATATGACGTTAATTACTTTGGAAGGAAGCGGTATGGTTGGTATTCCCGGATTTTCAAAGCGTTTGTTTGAAGCTTTATTTCAGCAAAAAATAAATGTTTCCTTAATTACGCAAGCCTCGTCCGAGCATTCAATCTGTATCGCCATTAACAATGCCGATGCTGAAAAAGCTGAACTTGCTGTTAATTCAACATTTAGCTTTGAAATTTCACAACATAAAGTGAATCCGCTTATCGTTGAAAAAAACAACGCCATTATTGCTTTAGTGGGCGACAATATGAAAAGTCACCAAGGCATCAGCGGTAAAATGTTTAGCGCTTTGGGGAGAAATAACGTAAATATCAGAGCCATCGCGCAAGGTGCTTCAGAAAAAAATATTTCGGCAGTCATTACGCATAAAGACATTAAAAAAGCATTGAATACGTTGCACGCAGAATTTTTTGAAGACCAGACAAAACAGCTTAATTTGTTTGTGGTGGGCGTTGGAAATGTTGGACAAAAATTGTTGGCGCAAATTAAAAATCAACAACCTTATTTGCTGGAGCAGTTGAAGTTGCAAGTAAGAGTCATTGGATTGGCGAATTCAAAAAAAATGTTATTTAATGAAGACGGTATCGATTTAGAATCTTGGAAAATGCAGTTGGACAAGGCCGAAAATCTGAATATGGATGCTTTTCACGAAAAAATCACCGATTTAAATTACCGAAACAGCATTTTTGTCGATAACACCGCCGAAGAATCTGTCGCCAATTTATATGCAAGTTATTTAAAGGAAAGCGTGGCCGTGGTAACCTGCAATAAGATTGCTTGCGCTTCAAATTATGATAATTATGTGAATTTGAAAAATTTAAGTCGGAAATACAGCGCGCCATTTTTATTCGAAACCAATGTTGGAGCCGGATTGCCAATAATCGATACGCTTAAAAATTTAATAGCTTCTGGTGATAAAGTCACCCAGATACAGGCTGTTTTATCGGGCAGTTTGAACTTTATTTTTAACAATTTCAATGAACAAAATTCGTTTTTTGACGTTGTTCAACAAGCTGGCGTTGAAGGATATACGGAACCAGACCCAAGAATAGATTTAAGTGGCGTTGACGTTGCGCGTAAAATTTTGATCTTGGCCAGGGAAAGCGGCACAAAACTCGAATTAATTGATATTGAGAACGATTCTTTTTTGCCAAAATTAAGTCTGGAAGCCAAATCCGTACCCGATTTTATGGAAACCTTAAAAGTGGAAGCCAATCATTTTAACCTATTGCGGAAAAATGCGGAAGCAAAAAATTGCCGACTTAAATATGTGGCAGAATTCAATAATGGCAAGGCAAACGTTGGATTGAAAGAAATTCCGGCCTCACATCCATTTTACGATTTGGCAGGAAAAGACAATATTGTGTTGTTTTTTACCAACAGATACAGCGAACAACCCTTGATTATCAAAGGTGCTGGCGCAGGTGCCGATGTTACTGCTTCGGGATTATTTGCTGATATTATTAGAATTGGTAATAATTAAAAAATGAAAGAACTAAAAATATTTACGCCGGCGACCATTGCGAATGTTTCTTGCGGATTTGACGTGTTGGGCTTGGCTTTAGATACTGTCGGTGATGAAATGACCATCAGAAAAGTGGCTGAAAAAGGCGTGAGAATCACAAAAATTACCGGACAATCAGTTCCTTTGGAAACCCAAAAAAATGTTTCAGGCGTTGCGGCATTGGCACTTTTGGCTGAAATAAACACCGATTTCGGATTTGAAATTGAAATAGACAAACGGATTAAGCCAGGAAGCGGCATTGGCAGCAGTGCCGCAAGTTCGGCCGGAGCGGTTTGGGCCATCAATAAGCTGTTGGGAGATCCTTTCAGCACAAAAGATTTGGTGCGTTTTGCCATGGAAGGCGAACGATTGGCAAGCGGCGTTCCGCACGCAGACAACGTGGCTCCTGCCCTTTTTGGCGGATTTACCTTGGTGAGAAGTTATGAACCATTGGATATTATTAATATTCATACGCCCAGCGAATTGTATGTGACCGTGATTCATCCGCAAATTGAAGTCAAAACTTCCGATGCCCGTGAAATTTTGAAAACGACAGTTACCTTAAAAAATGCCATCAAACAATGGGGAAATGTGGGCGGATTGATCAGCGGACTTTATACGGAAGATTATGATCTTATCGGACGTTCCTTGGAAGATTTTATTGTGGAACCGATACGTTCTATTTTAATTCCCGCTTTTGATTTATTGAAACTTGAATCGGTAAAAGCAGGCGCTTTGGGATGCGGCATTTCTGGCTCCGGGCCATCCGTTTTTGCTTTAAGCAAAGGAAAAGACACTGCTTTAAAAGTCGCGGAAGCTATGAGGATTGTTTATGATAAAGTTGGTGTGCCGTATGACATCCACGTTTCAAAAGTAAATAAAGAAGGAATAAAAATTTTAGAAAGCAAGTAATATGAACTTTTACAGTTTAAATAAAATAGCGCCAAACGTAACGTTTAAAGATGCCGTAGTTAAAGGTTTGGCACCCGATAAAGGTTTGTATTTTCCAGAGAAAATCACCCCTTTAAGCAAAGAATTTTTTGATCATATTGAAGATTTTTCAAATGCCGAAATTGCCTTTGAAGTAATCAAACAATTTGTGGCTGATGAAATTCCGGAGAACGAACTCAAAAAAATTATTTCAGCAACGTTAAACTTTGATTTTCCCATTGTACCCATTGAAGAAAATATTGCCGCTTTGGAATTATTTCACGGTCCGACCATGGCTTTTAAAGATGTTGGCGCCCGTTTTATGGCGCGCTGCTTGGGTTATTTCAACAAAGAAGGAAAAACAAAAAAAGTGACCGTTTTGGTGGCGACTTCGGGTGATACTGGCGGAGCTGTAGCGAGCGGTTTTCTTGGTGTTGAAGGCGTTGATGTGGTTATTTTATACCCAAGCGGTAAAGTGAGTGATGTTCAGGAAAAGCAACTGACAACTTTGGGGCAAAATATCACCGCTTTGGAAGTTAACGGCACTTTCGACGATTGCCAGGCGATGGTGAAAACCGCTTTTTTGGATGAAGAATTAATCGCGAACAAAAATTTAACTTCAGCAAATTCCATCAATGTGGCACGTTGGCTGCCGCAAATGTTTTATTTCTTTTTTGCCTGCAAACAATTGAAAAACAAGCAAAAAGAATTGATTTTTTCTGTTCCTAGCGGAAATTTCGGCAATATTTGTGCCGGATTGATGGCACACAAATTGGGTTTGCCGGTAAAACAGTTTATTGCGGCCACAAACATCAATGACATTGTTCCCGAATATTTAGAAACAGGAATTTACGTGTCAAAACCATCAAAACAAACCATTTCTAACGCCATGGATGTTGGCGATCCAAGTAATTTTGTTCGTGTTTTAGAAATTTTTAACAATGATGATGTAAAATTAAAAGAAGTGCTTTCCTCCTATTCATTTACAGATAAAGAGACTCAAAAAGCGATGAAAGAAATTAAGGAAAAGTACCATTATATTGCAGATCCACACGGTGCCGTTGGTTATTTAGGTTTGAAAAGATATGGAGTTGACACAAATGCCTTAGGCATCTTTTTAGAAACGGCGCATCCCGTAAAATTTTTAAATGTAGTTGAGCCAATTATCAACGAAACCATTGAGCTTCCAAAACAAATTAAAGAAGTGATTGACAAAGAAAAAGTATCGATAAATATTTCGAAGTACGAGGAATTAAAGCAGTTTTTACTCCTGAGTTTCACATTTTAACACCCAAAATCACTAATCTAATTGCGTAACTTGCGAAAAAACTTTGCGTCCCGATATCTATCGGGATTGCGGTTAAAAGACGTAATTAACTTGCTTATCATAAATGAAATTTTTCTCCGTGTAACTTTGTGCAATAACTTTTACACAGAGTCACACAAAGAAAAAAAAATAAAGACTCACAAAGATGAATGGCTTATTAAATTCAGATAAGAACCATTAACATATTTAAAAATTTCACCCAGATTTAATATGAAATTCCCTCTTCTTGTCGTATTGTTTTTTCCTGAGTTCCGTATTTCAACACCTAAAATCATTATCTAATTACACTTTAACAACTGTTTATCAATAAGTTATAGCTTTGAGAAAATTAGAGTACGGAAGTCAGGAAAAAGAATCAATAAAAATTTCGAAGTACGAGGAATTAAAGCAGTTTTTACTACTTTCATAAAAAATTTAAACAGATGAAGCAAAAGCCTAAATTTGAAACAATCGCCATAAAAAGCACTGAAAATAAATATAGTGATTCTGTTCCTGTAAGCGTTCCAATTTATTTGTCGAGCACTTATAAACGATGCAACGACGGTTCTTATATGAATGATTTCGTGTACTCACGCACCAACAATCCGAATCGCTCCATCGTTGAAGAAAGCATTGCTATATTGGAAAATGGCAAACACGCTTATGCTTTTTCATCGGGAATGGCAGCTATTAGTGCCGTTTTTCAAAGTTTAAAAGCTGGCGATCACATCTTGTTGCCCGACGATATTTATTTTGCCGTCAGAAAATTAATGGATGAAGTTTTTAAACGTTGGAATTTGTCTTGCGATTATGTGGATATGACTGATTGTGAACTCATTAAAAAAACTATAAAACCGAATACTTCTTTAATTTGGTTGGAATCACCCTCAAATCCGCAATTAAAATTAAGTGATATTGAAGCGATTGCTGAAATTGCGCATCAAAATAAGGCAATTTGTGCGGTTGATAATACTTGGCTCACGCCCGTTTTTCAAAATCCGTTGAATCTTGGCGCTGATATTGTGGTGCATTCCACCACCAAATATTTTGGCGGCCATAGCGATGTTATTGGCGGTTGCGTGGTTGTTAATGATGAATTACTCGCTGAAAAAATAAAAAATATTCAAATTTTATCGGGTGCAGTTCCTGCGCCTTTTGATTGCTGGTTGATTGGCCGAGGAATTCAAACGCTTTATTTACGCGTTAAAAAACAAAGTAAAAATGCATTGAAATTGGCAAAATATTTGGAAAATCATCCAAAAATAGAAAAAGTATTGTATCCAGGTTTAAAAAGTCATCCGCAACATCTGTTGGCAAAAAAGCAGCAGAAAAAGGGTTTTGGCGCAATGCTTTCGGTTTTAATTAAAGGAACCGAAGAAGAAACTATCAAAATTTCAACCAAATTAGCCTATTTTACCACCGCTACAAGCTTAGGCGGTGTAGAAAGTTTGGTGGAACACCGAAAATCGGTTGAAGGAATAAACAGTGAAACTCCAAATAACTTATTGCGAATTTCAGTGGGAATTGAACATATTGATGATTTAATTGCAGATTGGGAAAATGCTTTGTCAATGAATAATGAATAATTAATGATCAATAATTAACAATGAAAGCTTTGTGTTTTTTTAAGAATATTTAATGTTGATGAAATTTTTCCTTTTAGTTATTGGCTAAACTATGTTTGGCAACCTGAAAAAATTTATTGAATGCTTTTTACGACTTCAATTTCTGCTTGTTTATGTAATTCTTCCTTATAAATTGGCAAAGTGAATTTTAAAGTGGTCCCTTTTTCAGCTTTATTTTCAATCCATATTTTGCCTTGATGAGTTTCAACAAAACGTTTACAAATCACCAAACCCAAACCAGATCCTTTTTCATTGGCCGTTCCTTGTTTTGATTCGTTATAGTCAGAATTAAATAATTTTGATTTAACTTCCTCTTCAATTCCAATGCCGTTATCTGAAACCGTAACTTCAATAAATTCACCAACCGGCATCGAATAAATTTCAATTTTTCCGTGGTTTTCTGTAAATTTTATGGCATTCACAATGAGGTTTCGCAAAATTACCTCTACCATATTTTTATCTGCAAAAGAATAAACTTCCAATGAATGAAACGAATTTATGGTGATGTCTTTCATTTGCGCTGTATCTTTTACTTGGGAAACTACTGCGTCACAAATTGTTGAAATATTGCAAAAAATAGGATTATATGCAATTGTATTTCTGTTATCTCTTGCCCAAGTTAACAAGTCTTCCAATAAATTATAGGTATTTCGTGCTTGGGTATTCATACCGGAAATCAGTTTTTCCGACTTTTTAAAATCCATGCTTTTCAACTTATCTTTCAAAAGTCCGGTAAAACCCAAAATAACATTAAAAGGACTTTTTAAATCGTGTGCAATAATTGAAAACATTAAATCTTTTGTGGCAATGGCTTCTTCAAGTGCTGAAGTTCGCTCCTTTATGGTGTTTTCCAGTTCTAAATTATAATCGGAAATGTATTTATACAATTCGTTTTTAAACACCAGTCCAACAAACTTTCCGTTTTTGCCCACGGGAAGCACATCAGTTTTGGCTGTATCCATCTTAAAAAGTGTCTCTTCAACACAATCTTCACCGTCAATTAATTCCTTAATGGTGAGACAGTCTATAATTAAAGTTTTTGGATTGTGGGCAAGGTCATTGGTTGTTAAAACGCCATGGAAAATGCCATCATCATCTTGGACAACAATGGCTAAATGCTCTAACAACTTGTTTTTAATAGCATTTATACCCGAATAAGGATTAACCGTTAGAAAATCCCTTCTTATAAAATGCGCTATTTTCATAATTATGATTCTTCAACAACAGTAAATGAAATGTTAATTTTAAAATCAACTTTTAAAATTTCTTTTTCTGAAACGTAAGGAAAGACATTGGCTTCCAATATTTTTAATATATTCTCTTTTGGCATTTTAGCCAAAATTCGTTTATTGACAAATACGCAATCAACATTGCCGTGATCGGAGTCTATGATTTCAAATCCATTTGGAATCAAAAGGTCAAAAGATTTTGAGATTCCTGTTTTGCCGTGTGGAGAATTTTTTCCCAGCACCAAAATCTCTTCAAAAGGCGGCAATTTAATTTCCTCAAAACTTAAGGTAACGGCATATTTTATGGCATTTTTCATAGTTGAAATGATTAATTAAAAAGCATTTATAAAGTTACTGATTATTATTTAAATTATTGTAATATTGGTAACATTACGATTTTACAGTTGGTTAAAAAAAAAATAAAACTTTAAAAGCTAGTCCAATACTGGAAGTATAAAATCACTCAAAACACTTGGCAATTTCATGGCCGCTTCAATTTCTTGTGATTTTCTTGGTGCCAAAGCCGACAAATTTACCGGTCCGTTTTTGGTGATTAAAATATCATCTTCAATGCGTACGCCAATTCCCCACCATTTTTCATTGCAGTCGCTTCCAATGGGAATATAAATTCCAGGTTCCATGGTAACCACCATATTTTCTTCAAATTTCTCATAATTTCCGGGGTCGTGCACATCCAGGCCGATATGATGTGAAGTTCCGTGCGGAAAGTAATTGTGTTTGCTGTTTTCGTTGGCAATAATGCCCAAATCGGCAAGTCCTTTATTGATAATTTTTCTTGCAATTTGATTTGGTTCTTGCATATCAACACCAATTTTGTAGGCTGCAATGCCTGCTTCCTGGGCTTCGTAAACCAAATCATAAATTAATTTTTGTTCGGTGGAGAATTTTCCGTTTGTGGGAATTGTGCGTGTAACATCGGCGGTATATCCGCGATATTCGGCGCCTAAATCCATTAAAATCAAATTGTTGTCGCCAATATTTGTTTTGTTGTTTTCAACATAATGCAAAATACAACCGTTATTTCCGGCACCAACAATGGACGGATAGCCTTCAAATTCGGCACCGTATTTTTTGTATACAAATTCGTGTACGCCTTGTGCCTCTGTTTCAGACATATTTGGATGCATTGCTTTCATCATCTCCAATTGTCCGACAGCAGAAATATCCACCGCTTTTTTTATCAATGCCAATTCTTCCTTGGTTTTAATTTCCCTTAAATTGGTCATTAATTTTTGCAGGGTTTTGGTGTCAATTCTTTTTTTGGTTTCATTGTACAATTTGTCGTTTGTGGGATTGTTTAAATGAATTAAATCGAAAGAAACTTTTTCTTTAAAAACCTTGATCAAATCATATAAATCGGCACTTTCATCGGTATCACTCACATCATTTTTAAAGTTTTCGAACAAAATTTTATCGAATTTGGAAAAATTGAGTTCAAAACTTTTAAATTCACCGCCATTGTAAGCAACCCTAAATCCCAATTCATCCTGTGCACCTGCAACGCCCAAACGTTTACCGTTCCACATTTCAGCATGTTCATTGCGTTCCTGGACAAAAATAACTTCGTTAAAAGTCTTTTTTCCAATGGTTTGGTCTTCTTTAAAAATAATAACCAATGCATTTGGTTCTCTATAACCCGTTAAATAATAAAAATTGGGATCTTGGTGATACATAAAATCAACATCATTTGCCCTGTTTCTAACCGGATTTGCAAAAACCACGGCAACGCTGTTTTTAGGAAGTTTAGACCGAAGCTGCTCACGCCTTTCTGAATGAAATTCCTTTTTTAAAAAATCTTGGGGCTTATCGTTTTGTTGGGCAAAGCCGGCTGAAAAAATGAAAAGAAATAAAAGTGATTTTAGGCTGAAGAATTTCATGAGTTGATGTTGTTGTTTAACAAATCCAAATATAAAATAAATATTTTAAAGTAGGGACAGGTCGCGACCTGTCCGTACACTAATTTATTTATTATTAATTCAGGTCGCGACCTGTCCGTACACTTCGGGGCGACCTGTAAGTTTTGCGAAATTTAATCGGACAACCATGATATTAAATATTAGAAATTGTGCCCAATGCTTACAAAACGCCGGCCGCACAAATAGCACATTTGTTTTTTTTCAATTCTTTATCCGATGCTTAAAACAAAAGCGCTATTTTAGCATACGCTTTGAATAAAAAAATTGAAAAAACAAAAATGACTATAGAAAAATATCTTGACAACATAAACCAACGCTACCTTTTAGGAAACGCAACAGAACACACTTTTAGAGGAGATTTACAACAACTTATTGAAAGTTTAGTGCCAACAATCAGAGCAACCAATGAACCAAAACGACAAAGTTGCGGAGCTCCTGATTACATTCTAACAAAAAAAGACATTCCAGTAGGTTTTATAGAAGCAAAAGATATTGGCGACAAAGATCTTGACGGAGCAAAAAAAACAGGAAACAAAGAACAGTTCGACCGTTACAAAGCTTCATTAAATAATCTTATTTTTACTGATTATGTAAACTTTCATTTATATATAGACGGACAATTTATTACCAAAATTTCTATTGGTGAAATCACGGAAAAAGGCATCAAACCTTTGACTGCGAATTTCGCGAGTTTTGAAAATTTTATTAAAGACTTTTGCACCCACGTTGGCCAAACCATAAAAAGCAGTAAAAAATTAGCGGAAATGATGGCGGGCAAAGCCCGTCTTCTTTCTGAAATTATTGAAAAGGCGTTAACAAGTGATGAAGCAAATCAAGAAGACAGTACGCTGAAAGACCAAATGTTGGCTTTCAAACAAATTTTGATTCACGACATTACACCAAAAGGTTTTGCCGATGTTTATTCGCAAACCATTGCTTACGGAATGTTTGCAGCGCGTTTGCACGATGCTACTTTACCAACATTTAGCAGACAAGAAGCCGCTGAGCTTATTCCAAAATCAAATCCGTTTTTGCGAAAACTGTTTGGCTACATTGCCGGGCCTGATATTGATGACCGCATTAAATGGATTGTTGATAGTTTAACGGATATATTTTTGGCTTGCAATGTTGAAGAAATTCTAAAAAATTACGGCAAAAGCACTAAAATGGAAGACCCAATCATCCATTTTTATGAAACTTTTTTGAGTGAATACGACCCTAAATTGCGAAAAGCCCGCGGCGTTTGGTACACGCCTGCCCCAGTTGTAAATTTTATTGTTAGGGCAGTTGACGATATTTTAAAAACAGAATTTGATTTACCGCAAGGATTGGCCGACACCAGCAAAACAAAAATAACCCACCCATACCCATCCAAAGGAGGGGAAATAACCCGAGAAGTGCATAAAGTGCAAATTCTTGACCCGGCAACAGGTACAGGAACATTTTTAGCCGAAGTTGTAAAACACATTCACAAAAAGTTTGAAGGACAGCAAGGCATTTGGAGCAATTATGTAGAAACGCATTTGTTGCCGCGCCTTAATGGTTTTGAGTTGCTGATGGCAAGTTATGCAATGGCTCATTTAAAATTGGATTTGCTTTTAACCGAAACGGGCTTTAAACCCACCACCAACCAAAGGTTCAGAGTTTACCTCACCAACAGTTTGGAAGAAAGCCATCCCGATACAGGAACCTTGTTTGCCAATTGGTTAAGCACCGAAGCAAATGAAGCAAACCATATAAAACGTGATACACCAGTAATGTGCGTGATTGGAAATCCGCCTTATGCAGTAAGTAGCACCAATAAAAATGAATGGATTCAAAACTTAATTGCTGATTATAAAAAGGACTTGAACGAAAGAAAAATAAACCTTGATGATGATTACATCAAATTCATTCGCTATGGACAGCATTATATTGATAAAAATGGAACTGGTGTATTAGCATACATTTCTAACAACAGCTTTATTGATGGCATAACCCATCGACAAATGCGAAAGAATTTATTAGAGAGTTTTGATAAAGTTTACATTTTAGATTTGCACGGAAACGCAAAGAAAAAAGAAGTTTGTCCTGATGGTTCGCCCGACCAAAATGTTTTTGACATTATGCAAGGTGTTTCCATAAACATCTTTGTAAAAACTGGCAATAAAAAGAAAAATGAATTAGGGCAAGTATTTCATTGTGATTTGCAAGGGAAAAGAAATATAAAATATGAGATTTTAAATAAATCCAATATTGCTGATGTAAAATGGAAAGAACTTGAATTTAAAAAACCCTATTATTTTTTTGTACCTAAAGATTTTGATGAAATAAAAAAATATGAAGGGGGATTCAAAATTGATGATTTGTTCTCGTTAACAAGTAATGGAATCGAAGTTGGAAGAGAAAAAGTTGGTCAGACATATTCAGTAAATGAATTATTGTCTATCAAGAATGATATTGAAAAAATTTCTATTACCGAATTTAAAACAAAATATTCATTAAAAGATTCAAGAGATTGGGTTTTGGAATTATATATGCAAGATTTACAGTCATCAAATAAAGACATGCAATTATTACAAGTTAAACCATTTGATTTTAGATACACTTACTTTACTGGTACATCAAGAGGTTTTCATACCTATCCGGCAATTACAGTAAATAAACATGTATTTAAAAAAGACAATATTGTATTTATCACAACTAATCAAGCTGCTAAGGGATATAAACATGTATTTATTTCAAAAACATTAAGTTCAAGGCCAATTTTAGATAATTCTGGATTATTTGGAACAGGTCGATTATTCCCTCTTTACCTCTACCCAGAAACCAACGGCCAACAAACCATTGAAACAAGGGAGCATGCTCCCTTGCAAAATAGAACACCAAACCTAAACACAGAAATTGTAAAGCAAATAGCCGAGAAGTTGGGGTTAATATTTACCAATGAGCCCTTCGACTACGCTCAGGGGGCAACGGAAGCTGAGCGTAGCCGAAGCTTTGCGCCTATTGATATTTTAGATTACATCTATGCCGTTTTACATTCGCCAACGTACAGAGAGAAATACAAAGAGTTTTTAAAAATAGATTTCCCGAGAGTACCCTATCCAAAAGACAAAAACACCTTTTGGCAATTGTTAAAATTAGGCGGAGAAATAAGACAAATTCATTTATTGGAAAGTTCAACAGTTGAGAAATACATAACGCAATATCCAACAGACGGAAACAATGTAGTTGGCAAAATCTATTTTGAAAAAACCACCGCAACCCACGGAAAAGTTTATATCAATTACGACAAAATAACCCATTCGGAAAACGGAGAACTTCAATTTTTTTCTAATGTACCATTAACTGCTTGGGAATTTTATATTGGCGGTTATCAACCAGCCCAAAAATGGCTTAAAGACCGTAAAAATCGTAAATTAGAATTTGAAGACATTTTACATTACCAAAAAATAATAGTTGCATTATCAGAAACGGATAGATTGATGAAAGAGATTGATAAAATTGAAATTGAGTAGGTATTTAAAATAAAAACAAACAGGTTGCCCCAACTGGGCTTTAAACCTGACTTTTTACAATATGCTACAAACATTTCGCTTCCCGAAAAATCGGGACAGGCACTACGGAGCTTTTTTTAGTCCCATCGGGACGACCTGTTTGTATAAAATTTTGATCACTTATTAATTCAAGCTACCTATTCTATGATAAAAACCAAGTAAAAAATAATAAAAAATCAATTCAAACAAAATTAGCATTTAACCGCAAAGAAAATTCGCAAAACCCGCAAAAAATTCATCATTTTAAAATTCTAAAATCGTAATTCAAAAATCGTAATTCATTTGCCAACTGGCGGGGAACGCCTACCATAATGGCAGGCAGGCCCACCAAAAAGGTCGGCAGGCCCACCAAAAAGATCGGCAGGCCCACCAAAAAGGTCGGCAGGCCCAAATAATACAGTTTATTCGGTAATTTTTTTCTTGAATTTCTTAATAATCGGAGTTATTTTTGAGGTTGTGGGAATGGTGTCACCCAATAAGAATCCCCAAGGTTTTAGGGGTTCTATATGGTCAAAAATAACTTTTATGATGGCAAGGAGCGGAATTGACAAAAACATTCCTGAGATACCCCACAACGCATTCCCTGCAAACACTACGATGATGGCGAAAAGCGCATTGATTCTTACTTTTGACGATACAACCATTGGAACAATTAAGTTATTGTCTATCAACTGAATAATATAATAAATTCCCAAAACGTATAAAGCATACATACCAGAGTCTTTTGTGGCTAAAGCAACGGCCATTGGCAATGCAACGGCAACGAGTCCGCCTATATAAGGGATAACATTGAGCAATGCGCCCAGAATACCAAGCAGAATAGCATATTCAATGCCAAGGGCAAAAAGTGCCGCGGTGTTTAATATGGCCACAATAATGGCTTCAATCACCAATCCGGCAAGATAGCGTTGGATAACGGTTTTTGTTTCGGAAATAATTTTGCTGATTTGGTTTTGGTCGCTGCTGACAAATACCCGGTGAATAAATTCTATAATAAGTTTATTGTAATACAATAACAGAAATACGTAAACAGGCACCAATAACATCACCATCAATCCATTGCCTACCACAAACATTGTTTTACCAACTTCCGCACCGCTCATAGTAAGTGAATCATTTTTTGTATTTGTGATCCATCTGTTCACTTTCCATTGGTTCAAATCAAAATAACGGGAAGCCCAATGGGTAAATTCGTTAATGGTTATAGAAAATTTTTCGACCATTAATGGCCAGGAATCCACAAAAATACTTGCCTGTCTAAATATTAATGCCGTTAATGATGCTGTGACTAAAATGGTAAGAAATAAGGTAAAAATGATGGCAACCACCCTATTCATTTTCATTCTTACAAAAAAGTTGACAATGGGATAAAGCAAAACGGCAATCATGACTGAAAAAATGAGCGGAACAATGATATCCTGAGCGATATAAAGCATACTGGTAAACGCAAAAATCCCCACCAAAAGAATTGTTGTTTTTACATAAAAAGGCAAGTTGAAACTATTATTTGTATTCATCACCTTAAATATCAGTCAATAACTTGTTTATTTTCATCATTTTCATCATTTTTTGTTGCTGATTTGCTGCCAAAAAATTTAAAAATTTTAGCGCCCATTAATTTAATGCCGTCTGGATGTTTTGTCACAAAATTTGTAATACCAAACATAATTGCTGATCCGAGAAGTTTTTTTATGGGGCTGTTAACAACGCCTTGAAAAAGCATTTTAGAAAGATACCCGGTTCCAAAACCAACGGAAGTGTTTAAAACACCATCTTTTATAAAATCGGAATCTCCCAGATCTTTTAAAGTATTTAATATAATGTTTGCAGGCTTTACACTGTTGTAAGCTGTTTGAAATTGCTCTTTCAGCGCTTTTCCTTCTTCTGCTTGTTGATATTCTAAACGAATAATGGCTGCTCTAAGCTCGTGTTGTGTTTTTATTGGTTCCATAGGTTCGTTTATTTAAGTGCTTGTGAAATGATTAAATTACTCAACGGTTTTTCAATCCATTTATGAAGAAAGAAATGCAATATAAGTCCGGCAATTAAGTAAAATGCGGCCACAATAAAGAAACCGTAATAAAACTTCCCGAGCAATTCTCCAAGGTAAAGCGCAACGCCAATGTTAAAAACAAGCAAAAACATAGATATCATAAGAATGACACTAATTCTTGCTACCACAGATGTGGCCACAACCGTAGTTGTTTCCAATGCTTTGAGTTTGGAAAGTTCATAGGTGGTTTTCCCAAAATTTTCTGTTTTGTCAAATAGTGTTTCAAAGATACTTGGCTGTATTTCCATATTTTTTTTTGATTTTTATTTTTACTAATTTTCTTGTCAATTTACCAGCTGAAAGTCATGGAAAGATTTTAAGCCGATTTACGGTGTATTATTTTATGATTCGTTTTTTGATTAATTTTTTGCTACATTTTTAAAATGCTTTTCCATTAATTCAGTAAAAGTTACATTTTTAAAGGGTTTAGAAATATAGTCGTTAAAACCTATATCTATTGATTTTTCTTTATCGCCCAAAAGTGCAAAGGCAGTTTGCGCAACAATGATTACTTTTTTGTTAAACTGTCGAATTTGCTTGGTGGCTTCATAGCCATTCATTTCAGGCATTTTAATATCCATCAAAATTAGATCAATATCCGGATTGTCACGGCAAATTTGTACAGCCTCTACTCCATTTCTGGCAATTAAAACTTCTTTGGAATACTTATTAATTTGAATTGCAATTAATTTTTCAGTTGTTTCATCGTCCTCGGTTATCAATATTTTAAGTTTATTGATTTTATTTTTTTTATCTGAATCAGCAACAACATCCTTATCAACCAATATTTCATTTTGTTTTGCATTGGAAGGAATGGTAAAATAAAAGGTGGAACCTTTTCCTGTAATACTTTCTACCCAAATATTTCCGCCTAACAATTCAACATACGCTTTTGAAATGGACAAACCCAAACCGGCACCTTCATAATTTCGGCTTAATGATTCACTGCCCTGCCTAAACCTTTCAAAAATAAGTGTTGTTTGTTCCTGCGGAATGCCAACGCCGGTATCTTTTACATAAAATTCGAGAAATGTGCCTTTTTTTGTAAAGCCAAATTCAATGGAACCTTCGTGGGTAAATTTAATGGCATTTTTAACAAGATTTGTCAAAATTGCATAGAGCTTTTCCTTGTCGGTATTTATAATAACGTCTTTTGCCGACAAAGAATTTTTTGAAAAAAGAAGGATTCCTTTTTTCTCGGTCTCAGCCATAAAGATATTCTGGATATATTCCATTTGGCTATTTATATTTGACTCCGAAATATTAACTTCCAATATTCCCGATTCAATTTTCGAAATACTCACAATATCATTAATGATATTAAGCATTCGTTTTCCGCTATTCTCAATAATTCGAATATATTCTTGCTGTTTTTCGCCGGTAAGATTTGGTATTTTCAACAAGCCAGCAAAACCTAAAATACCGTTCATTGGCGTACGAATTTCATGAGACATATTGGCTAAAAAAGCCGATTTTAAACGATCGCTTTCTTCTGCCCGTTCTTTGGCAATAATAAGTTCAGCTGCACGCTTCTCTTTTTCTTCATTTTGAAACGCCAGCTCTTTGTTGGCAATAATCAATTCCGCAGCCCTTTTTTCTTTTTCTTCATTTTGAAAGGCAAGTTCAATGTTGGCAACAACCAATTCGGCTGCTCGTTTTTCTTTCACTTCATTTTGAAACGCCAATTCCTTGTTGGCAATAATCAACTCAGCTGCTCGTTTCTCTTTTACTTCATTCTGAAAGGCAAGTTCTTCATTTGCAATCACCAATTCAGCGGCACGCTTCTCTTTTTCTTCATTTTGAAAAGCCAGTTCTTCGTTGGCAATCACCAATTCAGCAGCTCTTTTTTCTTTAACATTATTTTGATAAGCCAATTCCTCGTTGGCAATAATCAACTCTGCCGCACGTCGCTCTTTTTCTCTGTTTTGAAACGCCAATTCTTTGTTGGCAATAATTAATTCCGCTGCACGTTTTTCTTTAACTTTATTTTGAAAAGCCAGCTGTTCGTTCGCAATAATTAATTCTGCTGCCCTTTTTTCTTTTTCTACATTTTGAAAGGCAAGTTCTTTATTGGCAATAGCCAATTCGGCTGCCCTTTTTTCTTTTTCTTCATTTTGAAAAGCAAGTTCTATGTTGGCAATAATTAACTCAGCTGCCCTTTTTTCTTTCTCTTCATTTTGAAAATCAAGTTCCAAGTTGGCAATAACCAATTCAGCGGCACGTTTTTCGTTGGTATTATCCATATAAATCATAATCGTAGCTTGAATTAAAAAATTATGTTACTGAATTGGTATTTGCCTAGTGTGCGTTTTATTTAGTTGCCTGATCTACAACTTCTTCCGCATCTTCTATTTTATTAGTAGCCATTTTTGTGGCTTCACTTTTCAAAGATTCAAATTTTTGCGTAGCCATATCAACAAATTCATTGAATTTTTCTTCAAATCCTTCAACATAATCATTACCTTTTTGCGCAATTTTTTCTCTTGTTTTTGAACCTTTATGCGGTGCAAACAAAATTCCTAAAGCTGCTCCAACTGCTGCACTTGCCAATGTTACTAAAATTACTTTTTGTGCTTTCATACTATTTTATATTTTTAGGTGATTAATAATTAATTTGTACAAAGATGCCGCAATTGCCTCTGTTTTTTGTTACATAATTTTGATACAGAATTACATGATTCACACATTTAATCATAATAATCTGATGTTTGGTTAGGGAAAAATATTTGAAATCAAAGAATTTAATATTTAAACACTTCAACAATTTATTTTGGGCCTGCCCGCCTTTTCGGTGGGCGTTCCCCGCCAGCTGGCCGGCCTGCCTGCCGGCAGGCAGGTCGCGCTTTTCGCTTCAATCTTTTTTTCGGATAAAATCCTCAAAAAAGAATTTCCGCTTCAATCCCTAAAACAAACAGATTTACGAATTAGGATTTGAATTTTAAAACTTTAGTCATTACACTTGTGATTTTTTTCAATAAGGATCACTTGTATTAAATGTATATTTGCATTTTAGAAAAATAAATTTTATACTTAAAATCTCACTTTTGAAAACCCTCCTATCTAAAGTACTTACCATTATCCTCTTCATAAATACAAATCTGGCTTTTACACAAGAGTGGGAAAATTTAAAAACCTATCAAAATGAAACTAATAATTCAAAACTTAAAGATGGTTTTTGGCTAAAAAATGACAGAATAAATCAAACTTCTGTTTGGAATCAAGCAAATAGTTACAACCTTAATATAGAAAATGGAAATAAAAAGTATAAAACAATCAGCCAGATAAGAGATTTTTATTTATGGTTTGATAAAGTAAGAATTCAACAAGGACACGAAATAAAATGGATTGGTTTCGCAGCGATAGCTGCAACTGAATTGGCAAAATTAGACAATTGCTTTATCCGTATTTTTATTGTAAGAAATAAAGATATTGTTAAATTTGGAAGAGAAGGTTCCATAAAAGTATTTGATTTCACATTTCCAAAATTAAAGAAACTGTATTTTTCTGATAAATTAGTAACAGGAAAAGACGCAGAAGACTGGGATAAAGAACACGGAATGAATGAACAGTGCAATATTCTTGATTCACTGTATAATAATTTATCAGAAAAGGATTTCCACAAATTGGAAAGAATGGCGAAAGGAAAAGGTATTTTCAGTTTTGGTGTTCCAAAAAATTTAAGGTTTGAAGGCGATTTAAACGATTGCAAAGCGAGAATCGACTACGGAGTAAGTAAAATTCTTCCTGTTTATTTAAACAAATAGCCTTCTTAAAAAATCAAATTATTTTTTAGTTTGATTTTTGGAAGCTTGTTCAATTATACAAGTTTTCATTACCTTTGCGGCCTAATTTTCAAAAAATTATATGGTTTCAGTAGAAGGATTGAGTGTTGAGTTTGGAGGTACAACGCTTTTTAAAGACATCTCTTTTGTGATAAATGAAAAGGACCGCATTGCCTTAATGGGCAAAAATGGCGCAGGAAAATCGACTTTGCTGAAAATCATAGCCGGACATCAAAAAGCGTCCAGCGGACGCATTTCTGTCCCAAAAGACAAAATAACGGCTTATTTGCCGCAGCATTTAATGACAGAAAATGACCGGACTGTTTTTCAGGAAGCTTCCCAGGCTTTTTCTGAAATATTGGCCATGCAAACCAAGATGGATGAATTAAACCATCAATTAACCGTTCGCACCGATTACGAATCGGATGAATATTACAATATTATTGAACAGGTTTCTGCTTTAAGCGAAAAATTGTACAGCAACGGCGAAATCAATTTTGATGCGGAAGTCGAAAAAATTGTGTTGGGATTGGGCTTTGAACGCGCCGATTTTAACCGTCCAACTGCCGATTTTAGCGGCGGATGGCGTATGCGCATTGAACTGGCGAAAATTTTGCTGCAAAATCCAGATTTAATTTTATTGGATGAACCTACAAACCACCTCGATATAGATTCTGTTCAGTGGCTTGAAAATTTTCTGGTAAACAGCGGAAAAGCCGTGATTGTGATTTCTCACGACCGCGCTTTTGTGGATAAAATTACCACCCGAACCATTGAAGTGACGATGGGACGTATTTACGATTATAAAGTAAATTACTCCAAATACCTTGAACTGCGTAAAGAACGCCGCGAACAGCAACAAAAACAGTTGGATGAACAACAAAAAATAATTGCCGACACACAGGAATTCATCGACCGATTTAAAGGAACGTACTCAAAAACATTGCAAGTGCAATCGCGCGTAAAAATGCTCGAAAAACTTGAAATTGTGGAAGTTGATGAAATAGACACTTCACACCTAAAACTCCGTTTTCCGCCTTCTCCCCGCTCGGGAACTTATCCGGTAACGGCAGAAAATGTGTCGAAAACTTACGACAAACATCTGGTGTTTGATGACGCAACTTTTGCCATTCAACGCGGTGAAAAGGTCGCTTTTGTAGGAAAAAACGGAGAAGGGAAATCCACTTTTATCAAAGCCATTATGGGCGAAATTGAGCACGGCGGCAAACTTACGCTCGGCCACAATACCATGATTGGTTATTTTGCGCAAAATGAAGCTTCTTTGCTCGATGAAACCGCCACTGTATTTCAAACCATTGACAATGTGGCAAAAGGAGATATCCGAACCAAAATAAAGGATTTTTTAGGAGCTTTTATGTTTGGCAGCGAAGATTGGGACAAAAAAGTAAAAGTGCTTTCGGGTGGCGAACGCACGCGATTGGCTATGATTAAATTGCTGCTTGAACCGGTAAATCTTTTAATTCTGGATGAGCCCACAAACCATCTCGATATGCGAACCAAAGACATTCTGAAACAAGCGCTGATGAATTTCGACGGAACCTTGATTTTGGTGTCGCACGACCGTGATTTTTTAGACGGAATGGTGAGCAAAATATACGAATTTGGGAACAAAAGAGTCAATGAGCATTTTGAAGGAATCCAGGAGTTTTTGGAACGCAAAAAAATGGTCCGTTTAAATGAGTTGGAAACCGCTGTTAAAAAGTAAAAATTGTTAAAAACAAGCTACATTTATCCAATAAAAGATGCTTTGCGAACTTTGCGTATTACTTTGCGCACTTTGCGGTTAAGAAAAAAACAAAATTTCTTTATGTATAATATATAATAATCTTGAAAGAAAATATCAGCATTTTGGGATGCGGCTGGCTTGGAAAACCATTGGCCAACAGTTTAATGAAAAAAGGATTTACTGTAAAAGGATCGACCACTTCTGAAGAAAAACTTGAAGAATTTCAAAAAATAGGAATCACACCATTTTTAATCAGTATTGACGCTCTAACGCACAATATCTCTGCATTTTTAAATTCAGAAATCTTAATTGTGGCCTTGCCCTCCAAAGATGTTGAAGATTTTCGAAATTTGATTGACCACGTTGAGAAATCGCCCATAAAAAAAGTCATTTTTATAAGTTCCACATCCGTTTATGGAAATTCTGAAGAAGTTGTGACAGAAGAATCCGAAACGTTGCCTTCTGCATTGGCAACCATCGAAATACTTTTTAAAAATTCAGCCCATTTCGAAACCACCGTCATCCGTTTTGCAGGTTTGTTTGGCTATAACAGAAAACCGGGCAATTTTTTTAAAAACGGACGAAAAATTCCGAATCCTGATGGATTTGTGAATATGATTCAGCAAGATGATTGCATTCAGCTAATTGAAAAAGTCATCGAAAAAAATGCTTGGAACGAAGTCTTTAACGGCTGTGCGGATACGCATCCGACAAGGAAGGATTTTTACACAAAATGCACTTTAGATATCGGACTTGAAATTCCTGAATTTGAAGAGGTTACTGAAATTCAACAAAAAGTGATTTCAAACAAAAAATCCAAAGAATATTTGGATTTTGAGTATAAATATGGCGATCTTTTGACACTAAATTATGGAGAAATATAAGCTGTGATTTAATACAATTCCTATAAAAAAAACAAGTTGAAAAAATTTAAATTTCAAATCATTTGATTACTTCACTAATTTAACAATTTTATCGCTTAAAGGCTCTGTGATACTGTAAAAAACATCGATTAATTTACCGTTTTCATCCACTAAATATTTTTGGAAATTCCATTTTACGCTGCTGTTCATCACGCCGTTCATTTCTTTTTGGGTGAGCCAGGCATACAAAGGATGCTGATTTTCACCTTTCACGTCTATTTTTTCTGTCATCAAAAAATCAACACCGTAATTTTTTTCGCAAAAACTTTTTATTTGGGTTGTTGTTCCAGATTCTTGCTCACCAAATTGGTTGCAAGGCAAACCGATGACCACCAATCTTTCTTTATAGGTTTCGTGTAATTTTTGTAAATCTTTATATTGCGGCGTAAATCCGCACTCTGAAGCTACATTCACAAACAAAATTTTCTTTCCTTTAAACTGATTTAAATCAATTTTTTCACCAGTTAAACTGTTGATTGCGATATCGTACATATTGGTAGGTTTTAAGTTCGTCTTTTTTTCTTGTGCACATCCTTGAAGCAAGGAAGTGAAAATTAAAAAGATTGTTGCTATTTTTAGTGTTTTCATCTGTTTATTATTTATTTTTTATTGGTACAGATGCAGTCGCCATTAATCATTCTGCTGTGTATCAAAATTTGTTATGGCTCGTTTCATCTGTTTACATTTTATTTTTTAGCGGTAATAGCTGCTGCCTGCCTGCCTGCCGGACAGGCAGGTCTGCCTGCCGGACAGGCAGGTTCGCCATTAATCATTTTTGTGTATCAAAATTTGTTATGGCTCGTTTCATTTTTTTAAATTTTAAACGTTACAATACCGCAAACTAAGTTAAATATTTGTCCCGAAATAGCGCTTGCATTTTCTAAAATTTTCAATCAAAGAAGAAATATCTTCACCCAAATTTTCAGGGAATTGACATAAATTATTGCAGCATTTTTATGGCTGCTTCTGCACAACGTTCGCCGTCCATAGCTGCAGAAACAATGCCGCCGGCATAACCTCCTCCCTCTCCGCACGGGAAAAGTCCGGCAATCTCTGGATGTTCCAAATTTTCTTTTCTTGGAATATTTACAGGTGAAGAGGTTCGAGATTCCACACCAACAACATTGGCTTCTTCGGTATAAAAACCCTTCATTTTTTGTCCGAATTCCATAAAACCCGTTCTCAGCCTTCCTCCTATGATTTTTGGCAATAAGGAATGTAAAGGAGCCGATTTTAATCCGGGCTGATAGGAAGTTATGTTCAAACTTGATGACAATCGGCCTTCCACAAAATCAGTTAAACGTTGCGCTGGTGCAGCCTGAGTTCTTCCGCCTGCCAAAAAAGCCAATTTTTCCAAATCTTTTTGAAATTCCAACCCTTTTAAAACACCAAATTGTTCGTATTTGTACAAATCTTTATCGGCGTTAATTTCCACCACAATTCCCGAATTGGCAAATTTGCTGTTGCGTTTTGATGGCGACATTCCGTTAACCACCACTTCTCCCGGTGATGTTGCGGCCGGTACAATAAATCCGCCCGGACACATACAGAATGAATAAACGCCCCGGTCATTTACCTGATGCACAAGACTGTAAGCGGCCGGCGGCAACATTTCATTTCGCTCATTTTCACAATGATATTGGATGGAATCGATAATATGCTGTGGATGTTCTACCCGAACGCCCATAGCAAAAGATTTGGCTTTTAGGGAAATGTTTTTTCTGTGCAGCAAATAATAAATATCACGTGCCGAATGTCCAGTCGCCAAAATTAAAGCTTGAACAGGCATTTCTTTATCATTTTGCAATTTTATTGCACGAATTTTATGGTCTTTTATAATGAAATCTGTCACCCTGCTTTCAAAATGAATTTCACCGCCATATTTCAACACCGTTTCCCTGATATTTTCGACAATTTTAGGCAGTTTATTGGTGCCGATATGCGGATGCGCATCCACAAGAATCTGCTCGGTGGCGCCGTGAAAAACAAAATTTTCAAAGATCCTGCGCACATCACCTCGTTTTAAACTTCGGGTGTATAATTTTCCGTCAGAATACGTTCCTGCACCGCCTTCACCAAAACAATAATTGGAATCTTCATTAACAATATGAAACTGGTTTATGGCACGTAAATCGCGCCTTCTTTCCTGGACTTTTTTGCCCCTTTCCAGTACAATGGGCTTATAACCCAATTCAATGCAACGCAAAGCAGCGAACATTCCTGCCGGACCAAAACCGATGATATGAATTTCTTTGGAGGAAGAAACATCTTTATATATAAAAGAATCAATCACAGTTTCCGGAACCTGTTCTTGAATATATACGGCAACTTTGTAATTAAAAATAATGTCAGACTTTCGGGCATCAATTGATTTGCGCAACACTTTTACGCTACTGATGTCTTTTTCGGCAATGTTTAAAAAGCGTGCTGCTTTTTTCTTTAAAATTCCTTCAATCTTTTCTTCTTGAATAGGAATCCGAAGCTGGATGTTTTTAATCATAGGTGCAAAAATACTCAAATTTCAAAGAAAAAGCTATTGTGTAAAAAAATGGTTTTTTTATTTCCTTAATTTATTTCAGTTTCAATTTAATCAATTAATTTTTTAATAAAAATCATAATATCTTTATATAATAATTGTTATGAAGTAGTTTTGACTCTCTATGGACTTTATGCTGGTGGCTTTTTTTATTGAAATGTTTTCTGTTCTTTAGTTACTGCAGATAATTGCACTGTTTTCAAAATATAGCATTCATCAAATTCAAGATTGAATTATATCAATATTTCGTACCTAAAGGCACGAGAATTTAATTCGTTATTGTTTGTTGTTACACATATTTTGTTCCTATTGGGACATAAATTTGTTTTGTTTAACTCCTCCAATACAATTTGGCCAATGGCTTATTTTCGGTAGTTGCTGTTTTTCCTTGTTTAAGGAGTTTTTGGCGAATGTTAGGGAAAAGTTTGATCATAGTGATTCAATTTTGTTTGTCCCGTTAGAAACTTTATTTTGGTAGCAAAATAGTAAATATAATGTTTTCTGTGCCGTTAGGTACAGCATATTATTGCATCGATTTTAAAATAAAACGTTCATTAAATACAAGATTGAATTATATCAATATTTCGTACCTAAAGGCACGAGAATTTAATTCGTTATTGTTTGTTGTTACCCATATTTTGTCCCTA
>JAUYUA010000105.1 GCA_030694935.1 Lutibacter sp.
CTGCGATGCAACGAGAAAAGGAATTAAAAAGTTTCCGTGGGAGAGAATTTATAAGAAATGCTGTTTTGGAGAAATAAGTCGGGCTCATATCCGCCGGCTGGCGGACGCTGGTTCGAGTCTCCGCCAGCTGGCGGACTACTAGAAAGCCCGGTTTTACTGGGCTTTTTTCATTTTTAACGCTATGGATTCAGAATTTATCACTTACGTTTTATTCTCAAAAACACACAACAAAATCTATATTGGTTTCACTTCAAATTTAATTGCTCGGTTTTTATCGCATAACAAATTAGGAAAAGGATTTACCGCAAAATACAGGCCTTGGGAAGTTGTTTATTTGGAGGTCTTTCCCACAAAAAAAACTGCGATGCAACGAGAAAAGGAATTAAAAAGTTTCCGTGGGAGAGAATTTATAAGAAATGCTGTTTTGGAGAAATAAAAAACTTTAAAAAAAATTAATTAAAAAAAGCCGAAACAATTTGTTTCGGCTTTTTTCGTACAAGAGGCAGGTTCCGATAGCTATCGGAATGAACCTCTTTCGTACAAGAGGCGGGACTTGAACCCGCACGAGCCTTACAGCTCACTGGATTTTAAGTCCAGCGTGTCTACCAATTCCACCACTCCTGCATTGGTATTTTAAATTATTGAGCGAAAGACGGGATTTGAACCCGCGACCCCCACCTTGGCAAGGTGGTGCTCTACCCCTGAGCTACTTTCGCAAATACTTTTAATGAACGCGCACTTAATTGCTTAAATGAGACGGCAAATTTAAAACATTTCTATTAACTGCAAAGATAATTTTTAATTTTATTTAAAAGATTTTTTTAATCCGCTTGTTTTAAGGTTGTAATTATGTAATAATAAAATATATTTGCACTATTTTAAACAATTTTAATGCAAATAACCTCAAAATACATTCCGCAAAAGGTGAATTTTTCAGCAGCATTTAGTGATTTTAAGCAGTTAACTAAAGTGGGTTTGTCACTAAGTGTGGTGTTTTCATCATTGGCTGGCTATTTATTGGCTGTTGAAGAAATTAAGGTTTCAATCCTTATTTTATTGGCAATTGGCGGCTATTTAATGGTTGGGGCTTCAAATGCTTTCAACCAAATTATTGAAAAAGATACCGATGCTTTAATGAAACGCACCATGAACCGGCCTTTGCCAACTGGCAGAATGCACGTTTCCATGGCGATGGTGATTGCGGTTTCCTTTACCATTTTGGGCTTGGCTATTTTATACAGCATCAATCCGAAAAGTGCCTTGTTTGGTGCCATATCCATTTTTTTATACACGAGTGTTTACACACCGTTAAAATCGATAACGCCTTTAGCCGTTTTTGTTGGCGCCATTCCCGGAGCCATTCCTTTTATGTTGGGTTGGGTTGCCGCAACCGACGATTTTTCCATAGAACCGGGCATGTTATTTTTAATTCAGTTTTTCTGGCAATTTCCGCATTTTTGGGCCATCGCGTGGCTTCAGTATGATGAATACAAAAAAGCTGGCTTTAATTTAATGCCAATGGGACAAAAAAACAAAAAAGCGGTGGTGCAAATTATTATTTATACTGCTTGCCTGATTATAGTTTCTGTGATTCCTGTATTAAAATTGACAGGAAATTTTTATATTTATCCGATCACAGCAATTATTGTGGCATTATTGGGAGGCGTCATGTTATTTTATGCGGTTAAATTGTACAAAAACCAAACAAATAAAGAAGCAAGACAATTAATGCTGTCAAGCGTTTTGTATATTACCTTGATACAGGTTATTTATGTGGTGGATAAATTTTTACATTAAAAATTCAAATTACGCCCTTCGACTGCGCTCAGGGTGACGTTTTATCAGGCTAAGTTCTAATAATTATAATGACATTTGCGTTAGGGATTGCAGCGACATCCTTTTTTGAGGTTTTTCACCGAAAAAAAGATATAGCGAAAAGCCCGGCCCGCCAGCCTGCCTGCCGGCAGGCAGGCTGGCGGGTAACGCCCACCAAAAATGCAGGCAGGCCCACCAAAAAGGCAGGCAGACCCAAAACATTTAGGTATAAATTGTTGTACTTATTAGAAGTAAACCTTTTATCTTTAAAAAACGAATCAACTGTTCAACAATTAAACGATTAAACAATTTTATGAAACAAACCTTAGAACAAGAATACAAACAGGCCAAAAGAAAGTCGGCTAAACCTATGTTATGGGTTTCTATGGTGAGTATGACCATGATGTTTGCCGGACTCACAAGTGCTTATGTGGTAAGCAGAAAACGTGCAGATTGGGTTTCATTCGATTTGCCAAACGCTTTTTATATCAGCACTTTTTTAATTGTGCTGAGTAGCATCACTTTTATGCTGGCAAAATATTTCATCAAACAAAATAACCGACAAATCACCAGTGTTTTTTTGTTGTCGACCTTGTTTTTGGGACTTGGTTTTGTGTTTTTTCAGTTTGAAGGATTTAACGAATTATTGCAATCGGGATTGTTTTTCGCAGGTGAATTTAGCACCGTAAAATCCTCTTTCATTTATGGCATCACCATTGCCCATTTGGCGCATGTTGCTGCAGGAATTGTGGTGTTGTTTGTGGTAATTTTCAATCACTTCAATAAAAAATACCATGCAAATGATACGCTTGGACTTGAATTAGGCGCCATTTTCTGGCATTTTGTGGATATTCTTTGGATATATTTGTTTTTATTTTTCTATTTTATTAGATAATAAAAAATATGTACTTTTGGCAGAACTATAACTAAAAATCTAAACAAACTTTTATGGAAGTAACTATTCCTACTGAAAATAATGGAACATCCTGGAAAGGCGGAAACGAAAAACCATTAGGTGCAAGCTATGGTAAAATGATGATGTGGTTCTTTATTTTATCAGATGCGCTTACATTTTCGGGTTTCTTGGGCGCGTATGGCCTAATGCGTTTTAAATTTCACGATTCCTGGCCAATAGCCGACGAAGTTTTTACACACTTTCCTTTTTTACATGGTTTCCACGCTCCTATGTATTATGTGGCGTTAATGACGTTCATTTTGATATTTTCATCGGTAACGATGGTGCTGGCGGTTGACGCAGGCCATCAGATGAATAAAAAGAAAGTGACTTTTTACATGTTGCTCACTATTTTAGGCGGTGCAATATTTTTGGGTTCACAAGCTTGGGAATGGAAAAACTTTATAAACGGAACTTACGGTGCCGTTAAACTGAACGACGGAAAAATAATTCAATTTGTTGATGCCACCGGAGAACAAATCTCTTTAGAAAGTTTTGTGAAACCGCTGCATTCAGAAAGAACGCAACTTACCAGAAATAAAGGCGTATGGTTTATGAAAGAAGCCGAATTACCGCCTTTTACGCTAAATGAAGTTGTTGAAAGTTTTAAGGCAAATCCGGCAATTTCTATAAGAACCGAATTGATAAGCCCAGAAACTAAAGCAAAAACCATCATTCCGCACAGTGAGGCGATGGGTTTTTTAAATGAAGCAAAATCGGTGGTTATGGGCGCCAATTTAAGAGAAAATGAATACGGAAAAACGTTGTTCGCCAATTTCTTTTTCTTTATCACAGGCTTTCACGGATTTCACGTTTTATCGGGAGTCATCATCAATATCATCATCTTTTTTAATGTGATCATTGGCACTTATGAACGACGAGGACATTATGAAATGGTAGAAAAAGTAGGGCTTTATTGGCACTTTGTAGATTTGGTTTGGGTATTTGTATTCACCTTCTTCTACTTGGTTTAATTCATAAAACGACATTAAAATGACACACGCACAAGAACATACATCACACACAAAATTAATTTGGAAAGTATTCGCCATACTTTCGGTAATCACTATTGCCGAAGTTGCTTTGGGAATCACAAAACCCGATGCGCTTTATTTAACAAAAATTTTAGGCACAAGTCCTTTAAATATCATTTTCCTGGTTTTAACAATTGTAAAAGCCTATTACATTACCTGGTTTTTCATGCATATGGCCGATGAAAAAAAGAGTTTAAGAAGAGCGGTGGTTTGGACCTCGGTTTTCTTAATCATATTTTTAGCCACGTTATTGTTAATTGAAGGAAGTTACATCAACGACGTTTTGGGTCCGTTGACAAAGTGGAACTACTAATATTTAAAATAATTAAATGAATAAGGTGGTTTTTATGACCACCTTTTTTTATTTTTACAAAAAACACCATGAAAAAAATTAAAGAACTATTTAGATTGATTCATTCAAGGTTTGATTTGAAAAAGTTTCTTTTACTTTTCAGCTTATTTATTGCCCCCTTAATCTTTTATATTTTTCTCTCTTTAGGTATTTATAAACATCAGAATCTACCTATTTTAACAGATAAAGTAATTGACTTAAAAACCATTTCTCCATCAACAACCGCCACTTTTTCTGAAAAACTGACCGTTATTTGTTTTTTGGGAAGCGATATCAAAAATGCAAAAGCAAGTCTTTTCAATTTAAATCAGACTATTTACAAAAGGTATTATTCAAAACCATATTTTCAGATGGTTGCCATTCTTCCGCAGGGATTGGAAAATGAATACAACGAAACAATTCAAGAGCTTTCGGCTTTTACAGATATCAGCAAATGGCATTTTATTTACGCGAGTCCGCAAAATATCAACTTGCTTTTTAACAGTTTTCAAACGCCTTATTTATTAAATGAAAACCTTTATTCGGAAAATGCGTATATTGTGGATATGGAATTGCGTTTGCGCGGAAGAAAAGATGATGAAGACACCAAAGGCGGAAAATTGTACGGCTATAATATGAAATCGGTGGCCATTTTGAAGAATAAAATGAAAGACGATATTGACATTATTTATTATCAATTGAAAAAATCGGCTGAAAAACAGGCAAGAAGAAAACGGGAAATTTAATTAAAGAAATGAAACGAGCCATAACAAATTTTGATACACACAGAAATGATTAATGGCGAACAGCAGCTGTACCAATAAAAAATAAAAGATAAACAGATGAAAAAATACTCTTACATAGGCATTGCATTTATTATTTTAATCTTCGGAATTTACGCCATTCCAAAAATTGTAAACAGATTTAAAACACCCGAGTTGGTTACAATCACCAAAGTTCCTCCGTTTGAATTCACCAATCAGGACGGCAAATTAATTACCAATTCATTTTATGAAGGAAAAGTGTATGTGGTTGAATTTTTCTTTACCACCTGCCCTACCATTTGTCCGATAATGAATGAAAATATGCTGAAAATACAAAATGAATTTTACGGAAATCTGGATTTCGGTATCGCATCTTTCAGTATCAATCCGAAACACGACACGCCTGAAATTTTAAAAGAATATGCCAAATCACACGGTGCAACTTCGCAAAACTGGAACTTTTTAACGGGCGAACAGGATAAAATTTATGAATTGGCAAATGCCGGATTTACCTTGTATGCCGGAGAAGACAGCAATGCCGAAGGCGGATTTGAGCATTCGGGCATGTTTGCTTTGGTGGATAAACAGGGAAACATTCGCTCGAGATTGGATGAATTGGGAAATCCGATTGCTTTTTATGACGGACTCGATCCAAAAGGTGTGCAACAAATTAAAGAGGACATTAAAATACTTTTAAAAGAATAATGGAAACAACGGCAAAAAAATACAATATTTGGATTATCATTTTATCAATTGCCATTCCGGTGGTGGTTGCGATATTGTTTACCGTAAAAATTGATGTGCAGCTTCCTGTTTTTCTGCCGCCAATTTACGCCACGCTCAATGCTTTTACAGCGTTGTTGCTGATGTTGGCTTTTTGGGCGATTAAAAACAAAAAAATTGCCTTGCACGAAAAACTGATGAAAACAGCCATTGGATTTTCTGTGTTGTTTTTGGTGTTGTATGTGGCTTATCATATGACCTCAGACTCCACCAAATTTGGAGGAGAAGGCACCATAAAAACGGTTTATTTTGTTATTTTGATTTCACACATACTATTATCGGTAATAGTGATTCCGTTTGTACTAATCACATTTGTAAGAGGCATCACAAACCAAGTGGAACTTCATAAAAAAATAGCGCGTTTTACCTTTCCGTTGTGGCTTTATGTGGCAGTAACCGGCGTGGTAGTTTATGTGATGATTTCGCCGTATTATTAGGGCCCCTAACCCCTGCCTTGCCGGTAGGCAGGCCCGAAGGGGGACGGAGCGTAAAGAAAACAGCTGGTAGCTGTTTTTAGCGCACGAGCCAGCTGGCGCTCGGGAAAAATAAGGTTAAAAATGATAAGAAAAAATAGAGAACAGATAAAATAAATAAATTCAAAACTAAATTACAAACTGATTGCCGCAGTTTTTTTGCAAAAACTTCGCAATGACGAAATAGATACACGATTAAACAATAGATATATACTCATGAAAAAAATAGCGTTTTCCATATTATTTCTGCTATTTATTCAAATAGCAAATGCGCAATGCGCGATGTGTAAAGCGGTTGTTGAAAGCGGCGGTGACGTGGATGCGGCTGAAGGCTTAAATTCGGGTATTTTATATTTAATGGTGTTTCCTTACCTTCTGGTTGGCACTTTATTTTTTTTTATCATCAGAAATAAAATAAAGAAAAACAAAATCGATAAAAATTAATATTGAAAAGGAGACGGAAGATGGGAGACCGAAGACGGAAGACCGATGACGGAAGATGGAAGACGGAAGACGGAAGATGGACGGAAGACCGAAGACCGAAGACGGAAGACGGAAGACCAAATAGCCCAGCATTTTAATGCTGGGTAAAAATATCAATAGCCCAGCATTTTAATGATGGGTAAAAATATCAATAGCCCAGCATTTTAATGATGGGTGAAAATATCAATAGCCCAGCATTTTAATGATGGGTAAAAATATCAATAGCCCAGCATTTTAATGATGGACAAAAATAGAAATTGAATTGGGTTTTGGCGACATTTTTGCCTTTTCTGCAAAAATGGTGACAAAATTAAGGTTGGAAACCGGAGAATGAAGATGGAAAAAATAAAATTTATGTGATATCCTAACCGCAAATTTCGCAAAGAAATACGCAAAGGGCTCAATTTTGTTATGGTTAACATTTGATTAAGCCATAAAAATCATAAACCTGACTGTTCGGCAGGCAGGTTAAAAATCAGAGATCGTAATTAAATTTTGCGTATTCTATGATAAAAACCAAGTAAAAAATTATAAAAAATCAATTAAAACAAAATTAGCATTTAACCGTAAAGCCCGCAAAGAAAATTCGCAAAGCCCGCAAAAAATTCGTCATTTTAAAATTCAAAAATCGTAATTCAAAAATCGTAAATCATTTGGTTAGGGATTGCCCTTCGACTCCGCTTAGGGTAAACCTATTCTTTTTTAATTTGCCTTTTGGCGAAGAAAGTTTGGAGCAAAAAGCCCGACCAGCCAGCCGCGGGGAACGCCATTCAAAAAGAAGTGCAAATCCATCATATTTTCAGTATTGGATTTTGTCATTTTGGGAATTTAGCCCTTCTTAATTTGTTTCGGTTTTTGTCATTCCTTTTCTTGTCATTTCTCCCCATTTCTTCTTTTTGTTAAAATAATAATCCATATTTCCCCGTATTGCCGCATACAATATAAATGGATGTAACACAAAAGGTTCCAGCATACTTATCATAATTAATTTAAAACCTGTTCCCTTCTTTTTGTATTGATGGTAGGTAAGCTCTTCAGAAAAAATTGCCACGATTGAGAATAAAACGGCAAACAAATAGGCCAAAATAATGAAGGCTAAAGCATAATCCCATCGCACTTCATTAAGTGCCGCCAAAATTATAAAGTAAATGATGCCAATTGCTTCAATAACTGGCGCCAGCCTTTCGTAAAAAAGCCAATAAGGATAACTCAAAAGCCCGAGGGATTTGTATTTTGGGTTAAACGCCACTTTTCTGTGCATTCTAAGCGTTTCAATAGTGCCGCGCGTCCAGCGGTTTCTTTGTGAAATAAATATTTTATAATTGTCTGGTGCCTCTGTCCAACAAAGCGGATCGGGAATATAGGCCACTTTATATTTTTGTTTGGTTTCTTCCATATACCTTCTCATTCTCACTATCAATTCCATATCTTCTCCCACGGTATTGGTGTCATAGCCGCCAACTTCAATCGCAACTTTCTTATTAAACAAACCAAAGGCGCCAGAAATTACAAGCAATCCATTTAGCCGGCTCCAAGCCATTCGGCCTAAAAGAAATGCTCTTATATATTCAAGAATTTGTGCTTTCTCAATTAGTTTTTTAGGAAAATTCACATCAAGCAGTTTTCCGTCTTTAATAATGCAGGAATTGGCAATTCTTATTACACCGCCAGTGGCAATTACCGTTTTGTCGGTGACTTCCAAAAATGGTTTTATCATTTTTTGAAGGGAATTTTCCAACAGCAAACAATCAACGTCAATGCAGGCAACATAATCGCTTTTACTTATGTTCAAGCCCATATTTAATGCATCTGCTTTGCCTCCATTTACTTTATCTACCACCGTAAGCTTTTCAAATGCGGGATTGGTGGATTTAAAAACGCCTGCGCGAATTGGTTTTGTCGGTATTTGTTGGTTGATGAGAAAATCAACTTTCACCAGGTCGTAAGCCACAATCATTTTTTCAAGACTGTCGTCTTTACTTCCGTCATTCACAATAACCACATCATAATTTACATAATGACTCGACAATAAAGAGCGGACATTTTCAATAATATTCAGACTTTCGTTATAGGCCGGGGCAATAATTGTAATGGAGGGGGAAATGGTTGAAGACAATATTTCCTTGTAATTCACAAAGCTGTTTTTCTTCATATATTCTATGGTCTCCTTTGATGAGATAATCGCCAAAATAATGTAGGATGCAATGGCGGTGCAAGCATATACAAAAAATAAAAAATGAATGATAAATATGATAATCTGTACCGTACTTGTGTTCATAATTTAATTGTTTTCGATGAATTCAATTATTTCTGCATCTTTTGGCGCTAATAACAAGCGCTTAAAACTATGGAACTTTTCAATATTGAGAAGTTTAAAAATTTTTAATGCCGAAACCTGTATTTCAAAGTTTTTATTTTGAATATGTTCCTGTAAAAAAGATTCGTCACTGCTTTCAAAAACATTTTCCAACAATTTAAAAAATGCGATTTGCTCTTCCAAACTCAGCTTGTCAAATTTATTTTTTAGCAGTTCTTTTGCTTCATAAACCTGCAAATGGCTTAAAACTTGAATTGCTTCAACCCTTATTTTTTTTTGCCGATGCTCCAATAACTCCAATAAAGTGTCTTTCGCCTCAAACTGATTGTAAATTTTAGCCAATTTTATGGCGAAAATAACAACAGAATCGTTTGTGGATTTCAGCCACTTATTTATATTGGGAATTTCCTGTTCATCAAACCTTTGAAGCACTTCCAGCAACTGAATTTGGTCCCATTCTGACAGCTGCGTTTGCAAAACATCTAAAAATTTTAATCCTTCAAAATGAAATAAAGTCACCAAATACAACTGCACTTCCTTTCGGATTTCTTTATTTGAATTGTTTACGTGAATTACAATTTGAGCATTGACTTCCTTTACGTGGAATTGCGCAAGTTCTCTGATTCCTTTGGCCACCACATACCATTTTTTGCTTTTTAAACTGGACAAGGCGTAATTTATGAGCCCGGTTTGAAAATATAGTTTTTGAATAGATTCGGCCATTTCGCCTGAGATTTCATTTCTTAACCGCAACAAGGTTGAAACCACAACATGCCTTTTAAATTTATCAGGGACACAGGATTTTAATTTGTTGACAATAACCTGTTGTTCTGCACTGATCTCTTCTTCCTCATTGCCGGAATACAAATAGGATATGAGATATGATTCATATTCATTTTGGTATTGCACCACAATTTTTTCTTTTTTTCTCAAACGACTTCTCAATAATTTCAGATAAATAATGAGGATTATAATAATCACAATAAAAAGAACAATCATTACCCACAACACTTGAATAATGGTTGGGGAATTTTCAAAATAATCAAGTAAATATTGATAACCTTTCATATCATGGTTGTTATTTTATTCGGTTTAATTAAAGCATTAACGCAATAATCTTTTCACTCGAATCACCAATTCGTTAGGACTAAAAGGTTTTCCCATAAAATCGTTGGCGCCTAAATTAAATGCCTTGAGCACCATTTCTTCCTGGCCGGCAGCCGAAAAAACAATGATGGGAGTTTGTTTGTTTAATTTGTTGCGTACATGACTTATAACTTCAAGTCCGCTAATAAATGGCATCATAATATCGGTTAAAATTAGTTCGGGATCGTGTTGTTCTATCAATTCAACCGCCTCCTTTCCATCAATGGCAATGAGGAGTTTATAACCTTCTTTTTCCAATCTGAACTTCAACAGTAATGAAAGCGTAGAATTGTCTTCGGCTAAAACTATTTTTTTAACATTACTCATTTTCTAATGATTTTAATTCAATTAATAATTCTTCGTTAACGTGTTTAAAAATTTCTTTGCAAGAATTCAGCAGGGTTCCGGCATCCTCTAAGTTTTTTTCTTCTCTAAATTTTTGAGCCAATAAATGTATGATTGGTTCCATTTCTGCAATTCCAAACATGGTAATGCTGGGTTTAATTTTATGGGTGGCCTCATACAAAACTTTCCAGTTTTTACGTTTAAATTCCTTCTTTACCACTTCAAAAAACTCATTAAAATCTTTAAGGAAAGATTCTATCAGCAATATTAATATAGCGCTTTCCCCTTGGGTTTCTTCGTATAAAAATTTAAGGTCTATGTGCTTTTTTTCTGCTTTTGTTTCCGCATCTGCATTTTTGTCATTGGCATATTTTAAATTTCGCTCTTTGGAAGGTATTCCATACTTTTCCAGAATGTTATAGAGTTCCCTAGGCTTAAAAGGTTTGAAAATATAGTCATCCATGCCCGAAGATTTGGCGAGGCTAATATCGGCATTGGTGGCATAAGCCGTCATGGCAATAATAGGGATTTTGGCCACTTTTTTAGAAATGTCATTTTTAATAATTTTTGAAGCTTCGTAGCCATCCATCACCGGCATTTGAATGTCCATCAAAATAAGATCGTACATATTTTGTTGCGCTTTTTTAACGCCTTCAATTCCGTTATTTGCAATATCTACCTTGCATTTCCATCGTTCTAACCTTGTTTTTGCCAACAATTGGTTGGTTTTATTGTCTTCTACCAATAAAATAGAAAGCTCCAAAGGTTCATTCATTAAAAATTCTGGTTCAACTTCATCTGTATTTACATTTACCAAGTCTTTTTTTAATGGCAGGGTTATTTTAAACACGCTGCCTTCTCCAAATACACTTTCAACTTTGATTGTTCCATTTAGCAAACCGACCAATTTTTTAACAATGGTGAGCCCCAATCCTGTGCCGCCATAAATACGGGAAGTATCGCTCTTTGCCTGCGAAAATGCGCCGAAAACGGTATTTATTTTATTGGAAACTATTCCAATTCCGGTATCCCTGACTTCAAAATATATTTCTGAAGTGCCATCAGTTTCTTTTAGTTGTTTTAGCGTAACGTGCACAAAACCTTTGTTGGTAAATTTAACGGCATTTCCAATTAAATTCAGCAAAATTTGCTCTACCCGGGTTGGGTCGCCAATAACATGAATTGGCGTGTTTGGCTCAATTTTAAGATCCAAAGAAATTTTCTTTTCATCGGCCCTTAATTTCATTAATTTTAAAACCGTGTTGAAAGATTTGTGCAGGTTAAACGGAATTTCCTCAACTTTAAGTTTCTCTGATTCAAGCTTTGAAAGGTCAAGGACATTATTGATCAGTGAAAGCAAAATTTCACCAGAATTTCGCATCGTTTCCAAATGCGATCTTTGTTCGGGATTTAGCTGAGTTTCCAAAAGCAAATCCGTAAATCCGATAACGGCATTCAGCGGTGTCCTGATTTCGTGGCTCATATTGGCTAAGAACTCGTTCTTAACTTTTAAAGATTCCTCGGCGAAATCCTTTGCTTTCTTTAATTCAAGTTCCGTTGCAATTCTTTGAGTAATATCTGTGCCAATTGAAATATAACTTCCGTTCGCACCTTTAGACAACTGCCACTCAATCCATTTATAATCACCGTTGGCAGTCTTAATTTTTCGTTTGGAAATGTCGACAAAACTCTTTTTATTAAAAAAAACGTAATTGTAAATGGCTTCTTTTACTTGTTGGGCTTCTTGTTGATTTTCATAGGTTAATTTCCACCATTTATCGCCCATAATTTCTTTTACCTTATAGCCCAGCATTTTTCCAACTGCGGGTGAGGAATAAATAATATTTCCTTCTTTATCGCTCACCATCAGCATCGTTTCTACGCTATTTAAGATGGTATCGGATTGTATTTTAATTCCCTCGGTTTTTTTCCACTCTGTGATGTCAACGCCTACAGAAACAAAAATATTGTTGGCGCCAAGTGAATCTCTCCATTCAATCCATTTCATGCTGCCATCCTTACAACGCAGTTGCCGGTCATAAGGTTTTGGGTCGACCTTAATTTTTCTTGAGGTTAATGCCAATACTTTTTCTTTGCATAATTGCGATTCTTCCTTTGAAAAAAAAGTTAAATCCCACCATTTATCTCCCAAAAGTTCATCGGCTTTATAACCAATTATTTGTTCCGTTGCAGGTGAAACGTAGGTAACGTGTCCGTTTACATCACAAGAAATAATGATTAAATTGACTTCATTTAATAACGATTCGGAAAGTTTTAATTTTTCAATTTCAGTATCTTTTTTCAATATGCTGATTATTTAAAAATGTATTTATTCTTTTTCTGTTGGGGGCAAAATTAATCTCAAACACTTGTAAATATAATTAAATAAAGCATTCAATAATAATTAAACATAAATACAATTTTTGAAAAGCAACTCGGCTTATCCGCCAAACATCAAAATTACTAATATAATTGAAGCAATTCCAATGGTAATTCCAGTAATGCCTAAAAAACCAGATGATTTTTTATTTTGCCTTTCCACCTTCATAACATCTTCTTTTAAAAGCATTGTTTGGGTTTTTCCACCCTCAATGTTCTTTATGCCGTAATACGTATTTTCCTTAAATTCAATGGAATCATAGATATATTCATCGCCATTTGCCAAAGTCACTTTTACAACTCCTTCTTGCTCAGCCCGGGAAGCCTCTTCTAAATTGGTTGATTTCTTATAAGTACTGCAACTTTGCAGCAACATTAAAATTAAAAATAGTCCTAAAATTTTGAGAAAATTATTGTTGCATGATTTTTTAAGAATGATCATTTTGAAGAAATTTTAATGTTTAAAAAACGTATCACAATTTACATTTAATTTCAGAAAAAACAAATTTACCAAATTTACGGTATTCCAAGCTTTAAATTCTTCAAAACAATTGCTTAAATAATTTAAATGATTTTTACGCAATTTGTGAATTTTGCTCTATATTTGTTATAGAAAATCTGCCAAAAAATTCAATATACGATGACAAACTGCCTAAAAATATTGGGTGATGTTGCTTGTTGAAAAAGAAAATGTATTTATTTGCCATGCTGCATAATCGCTTAAAATGATTGGTACGAATCTTGTTTATTGCTGAATTGCTTTCAGCCGACAAACAATGTTTCATAAAAAAATAAATTGCTTGTTTATGATTTTTAATATCCTTAAAACTTTTAATAAAAAAATATGAAAACACTAATCACATTATTCATATTAGCATCACTTGCTTTTCCAAAAGACCAAGAAACGCGCAGCATTAAAGCAACTTTTTTTGGACATGAAGATGGATTCTATTATTTTACCGACTATAATGACAACAGTTTCTTTTTTGAAGGCGTAGAAGCTGCAGCCAAAGAAAAATTTGATCTCACCAAAAAAAAATTTATTTACAAAAAATTTAACATCACTTATAAGGTTGAAACCACAAAAGGCGAATATGGAGAGGAATATTACGCTTCAATTATTGTTGATTTGGTGTTGGAAGAGTAATTTTTAAAACTTTAATTCATTTATACTGCAAACTTTAAATTTAAATTATTTTTTTTAGAAAATATCATCTAATAATGAGTAAAATAATTAATCCGTTGAAAGAAACAATACCCAATCCAAAAGTAAATGGAACTGTTAAAAGAAATTTCTTGTTTATTTCGCGTTGGGGTGAATCTTTAGATATCGCCTATGCAACCTTGTTAGAAGGAAATGCCGTAAAATTATATATTGAGGAAAAGCCTTATAGGGAAATTGGCTATGGTTTTGTGACAAAAGTGTTGGACTGGAAAAAACATATCGATTGGGCCGATGTTATTATTTTTGATTATACAGGCTTTGGAAAAGTATGTGAAGAATTGCGCAATGCAGGCAAAATTGTTTTTGGCGGATCAACATATACCGATAATTTAGAGTTAGACCGAAATTTTGGCCAGGATGAACTTAAAAAACATAAAGTAAAAACCTTGCCATGGAAAGAGTTTTTTAATTTTAAGGATGCGATTGAGTATGTTCAAAAAAATCCGGATGCTTACGTTATAAAACCAAGCGGGGAAACACAAGAATTTAAACAACTCCTTTTTGTTGGAAGTGATGATGAGGGATTAGATGTAATGCGGGTTTTAAAAGCCTATGAAAAGAGTTGGGGAAATGATTTTGGCACCTTTCAACTACAGCGAAAAGTAAAAGGCGTTGAAATCTCAGTCTCCGGATTCTTCAATGGAAAAGAATTTATTTATCCGCTTAATATTACTTTTGAGCATAAAAAACTTTTTCCGAAGGAATTGGGCGTTTCCACCGGAGAAATGGGCAGCAGCATGTTTTGGGTAAAACATTCGCCAATATTTGATGCCACCTTGAAAAAATTTGAATCCACTTTGGCCAAAAAAAATTTTAGAGGTCATATTGATATCAATTGTATTGTAAACGGAAACGGTATTTATCCGTTAGAATTCACTTCTCGCTTCGGATTTCCGCAAATATTTATACAACGCGCCGGTGTTCACGAGCCTTTTGGAAATATGCTTTATAAAATAGCAAACGGCGAAAATTTTACCATCAACGTAAAGAAAGGATTTCAAATAGGCGCTTTTGTGGTGGTGCCGCCCTTCCCTTTTGATGACAAAAAAACTTTCAACCTGTTTTCCAAGGATTCCGTAGTTATTTTTAAAAAAGAAATGAAAGAAGGAATTCACCCGATGCATTTGAAAAAAGTAAATGATGAATGGCTTATAACCGCTGATACCGGCATTGCGGTTTTGGTTACAGGAACAGGAATAACGATGAGAGATGCACAAAAAATGATGTACAACCGCATTGGAAATCTCATTGTGAATAACTGTTATTACAGAACCGATATTGGCGACCGTTGGCTGGAAGATTCGGACAAGTTGATGTCATGGGGTTTGTTGTAAAAAAGTACTTAAAGTGCCTAAAGTTTGGAGTGCCTAAAGTTTTAAAATAACTACTTAATGTTAAAAGAAAAATTATTTAATGGCGCTCCGTGTATCTTATTTTTAACTTAGTGCAACTCTGTGAAATAATTATTACACAAAGATTCACAAAGAGATGCACGAAGGTTCACAAAGAAAAATTTAATATATGGACATCCTATTTAGCAACGCAACCAACAACCCTGAACAGTTTTTTAATATATTGCCCAATGATTGGCAATACCTTATTGTTCCGTATTGGGAAAGCTACAAGGATGTTGCAAAAATTTACGTTTTAAAAGAAAATGAGGAAGTGGTTGCCGGCGGACTCGTATTCTCAAAAAGCCTGCCTGATATGAGTGATTTTGAACGTTCCCTGCAATATTTATTTAAAGAAGGCTATTTGTATATCGGTTTTATTTGGGTTCCGCTGGAAAAAAGAAATAGAAATTTTGCATCGCAATGGTTAACTTTATTGAAAAACCAAGATCCAAACCAAAAATATTGGCTTACCATTGAAGAGGAATGGCTAAAACATTTCTATGAAAAAAACGGATTTAAATTGATGAAAGAAAGTGATGGTGCCGACAATAAAGAGTGGCTGTTTACTTGGAGACCGAAGTCGGAAGTCGGAAGACCGAAGACCGGAGGCTGAAAGCTGAAAGGTGAAAGTCGGAAGACCGGACACAGAAGACCGGAGTCAGAAGTCGGAAGACCGGAGACAGAAGGCTCAAAGTGAAATTATTCGTAAATCGTAATTCCTAAATCGTAATTCCAAAATCAAAAATCGTCAATCGTAAATTTTTTCCTTATGGCATAAACGCCCAAAAATGCACCCGAAATTATGAGGAATGAAATGCCGCCATCTATGGGTAAACCAGGTGGAGATGGTTGATTTTGTGGCGGTTCTGGAGGTCTCTCCGCAAAAACAGAGATGCTTGATAATATCAAGAATACACAACAGAAATATGTCAAAATTTTTCTTCGCATTTTTAGTATGATTTATCAATAAAATCCCTATTATTTATTTTTCATCAAACCTTTTCCTAGGTTCGCTAAGCAATCCAGTTTAGCGAAAAACCTAATCCATGTTTTCTATTCAATAATTATTCTTTTATTGATACTGCCGTTAATGGTATTTATTTGAACCATATAAACCCCTGTTGCCAGTTTTACAGGCAGGGAAATGATTCTTCTGTTAAGATCTTTGTTCCAAGTAATCATCGTTTGTCCTAAATTGTTGTAAAGGGCAATGCTTCGTATTTCATCGGTGCCATTGTTTTTAATTTGCAATTCGGCAATGGTGTTGTTCATAAATACATGATAATTATGGTCTTCAACAACTGGTTCCACAATCAATATATCTGTTCCCAAATCTTCAGCCACCAATTTTTGATATTTAAAAATTAAGGCAAACCGGTCCAAATAGGTGCCAGGTTCCAGCTCAATTTCAAAAGGTTTGTAGGAAATATTGTGTGTTTTGCCCGTAAATTTATCTTTTATATGCAAAGTTGTATTTTCATCAATATTTTGGACTTCCTCTATTTTAATGGTCGCCAAACCAGTTTTTGAAATTTTAAGCCCCAGAGGCAATTCTTGATTTTCATTAAAATTATTAACGCCCTGAATCATATATTTTTTTTCACCAAACAACCAAAACATATCCTCATTATTATCTTCAATTAATGGCGCATCATAACCAATGTCAAATTGATTTGTGGTGTTTGTGTCAACACCGGCCAATAATTGGCGATGGTAACCTTTTGGCGAATCAAATGCCAGCCTAATTCTCGCATCGGTAACCGCACCAATTTCTTTATCTTTAACCTTTATTTTGGCGTTAGATTTTAAAAATACGGATCCACTATTTGCCAAACCTGTAACAACTTCCCGTTTAAAAAATCGTTGGTTGTTCTGAAAAACTAAAGTGCCGCCATTAACTATTATTGGTCCAGCACCATCAGGATCAGTACCTTCAACAAAAAATGCTTGTCCAATAGGAATATAACGTTCCGGTTTTTTAGAGCCTGACACTTGATCATTCACGGTTAAAGGGGTGTCGGCAATTGCAACAACGCCACCTATTAAAGTGTAAGCGGCATAACCCCCAGCATATTGTGCTAAAATATGATTGTTTGATAATCTAAAATGATCCCAAAAATAAAGTGTTCCGCTGAAAATATTTACACCGCCTCTTCTGCCTGCCAAATTATCTAAAATAAATTCATTGGCATCCAATGCGGAAGGATAAGGATTTCCTATTAAATAGTTGCCATTTGGTGCTATACTAAGATTTGTAATATCGCCAGAATGCGGTTTTCCGACAAAAACATAATTTTGCATAGCGGTAACACCAGCAGACCCTCCAGTTCCTTTCATTGTAAATCCTTCTCCCGCTTTTATTTGTCCGGTACTTCCAATATAGTTCCATCGATAATAATCATCCCAAGGATCGCCATTAACCAAAGCATTGTAAGACCATATCCAACGATTGCTAATTTTTATAGGACTTGAAGCAACATCTGCAAAATAGGCACCGTCACCAAAAGTAATTGGAACATGAGGAAATGCAGAGGAATTTGTTCCATCTTTTAAAATACTTCCTACAGAATAAGGTGCATTATTGGCAGTGGCATTTTGAGGACTTACAGGCGACGACCAATAATTGTAATTAAAACTGTTTTTTTGTCCTTGTTGGTCACGTTCTAAATATCCGGAACTGGCTGCATCAAAAATACTTTCGCTAAATTGGATAGTGCTAAAATTGCCTAATCCATCATAAGTACCATATCTTTTTTGCACCAATTGTGATTCTCCAACCAAATCGATTATACCATTTAATTTTAAGTAATGGGTTATCCATAAGCCGTGGCCAGAATTGTTTTCGTCTTGGGTTCCCGCACCGGTTATCGTTAATTTATTGGCATCAACAAGCAACCCTAATAATGTAATATCTTGTGTGTCGGAAATTACATTATGGGAAGTTCTTACAATATTCCAATCAATTGGAATATTATTATAACCCTTACTATTTGGATAGTCCCAAACAGAATTACCATAAGTCCAAGGTGTTGTTGCGCTTGTATCATTCCAATTTCCAATTCCTTTTGTCGTATATGGAATTGGTGCAGTTTGTTCTTGTGGTGATGTGATATTTCTTAATTTACCGGTTACTGTTCCGGCAGTTGGATTTAAATATCCACAACCCACAGATTCCATTTGGTAATATCCCAAAAGATTTGTCCATAACAAACCATTAATATCTAGTGGAATGGTTACTCCTTGCACATTTCCTGAAACGGTCGGACTCGAAATAATTTTTTGATTCATCATTTGATGCAATTGTTCAGGAGTAAGTGTCACATTGTAAATTCGAAGTTCATCCATCCAACCTGAAAAATAATTTACTGGTTTATTTGGCGGACTACCTGTTTGATCCATTGCGCCTAAAATGCAATCAAAGTTATTCGCAGTTGGTGCTAATTTTCCTCCTCCAGAATTTACGACTTCAATACCATCAATGTACAATCTATAAGTTCCGTCAAAAGTAACGGCTATATGATACCATCTGTTTTCTGAAATTGAATAAGGGGAAGAAATCGTTGATCCATTATAATTAAACGAAACCGTGTTTCCAACCATTCTTAAATCATATCCTGTAGTTAAAGTACTGACATCTCGCTTAGAAAAAATTGTCTTTATGGTACTTGATGGCGATGGATCTATTTCAGGTTTCACCCAAACTTCAATGCTAAACGAATTGGTTAAATTGTAGTTGTTATTGAAAGTAATATTGTCATTTACACCATCAAAATTAATTTGTGTACAGTCGGTTAAGGTAATTTGAACAACAGAAGAACAACCGCCTGCCGTCCAAGTTAAATTGTAAATTCCCTCATTACCTGTAAATATGGCATCAGGATCATTTGTTGGATCGGGATATTTGGTTGGGTTATTTGTCGAAAAAGTTCCTGTTCCACATGTATTTCCAAGGTCAGGTGCGACAGTCCATTTTCCTGTGGCACCGGTTCCTGGGTCATCATCCGGATCATACTTATTGGCAGGATCAAAAGCTCCTTTAGCCAAGTTATAGTCTGCCGATTGAGTATTGTCATATGCATTAAGTTTTACCGCATTATTGCCGCAATCGTCATTTGCCACCGAAATAGCATTGCCCGCAAAAGCATAGCTGACATTGATTGTTAATTTAACTGTATTAGCTGGAGTCGCTGTATATACACAGCCATTAATAAATGATGTTACAAAATAGTCATGAACTCCAGGAGATTTTGGCGTTTCTGAATATGTTGATGTAGTCGAAACTATGTTATTATCTCCATTTGTCCAAACAATATTTTCATCAACTGGAGGAGTTGGTATCGTTATTTCATCCAGTGCCCAAACACTATTAACAGTAGTCCCTTTAAAAGTAAATTTAACCCTTAAATCACCTTGTCCAACATAATCCTGTAAATCAAATGAGTATGGCTGTAGTGGATTATATATTCCAGACGCTGTTTTCCCATATTTTTCAAATAACACAATATTATAGGTAACGCCACCGTTCAAAGATAATTCTATTTTTGCATAGTCATTTAGTTCCAAATTGTAGGCCATGTCAACTTTGAATACAGCTGTTGTTAAACCATAGGTATTAAATCTTGGCGTTTCTAAGGTGGTATTATCTCTAGTGCCTCCATAATACGTATTCAATAAATCACCATTTGAGATTGCAAATTTTTTGTCGAGTGAACTATAAAATATTGGATAAGTTCCAAATGGTTGATCAGTAGTTCCAGCCCAATTATTTGCTTTTGTATTACTTGCCGAGGCAGTCCAAGCATTACCAACTGCAATGCCGTCCAAACGCCATTTATCATCGTTTGTTTTATCAGGAAACTGTCCGGTATTAAATCCTCCACCTTGAAGAAATTGTCCTGTTCCGTAACCGCTGGTAGCTGTAAATGTGGTTGCTTTCCCCCAACATATTGTTGTATCTGATGCCGTAACAGGCTCTGGTTTAATATCTTGTGGCACCACACTTACCGTCACGATATTGGAATAAGCAACACTACAATTTCCGCTCTGTATTACAGCTCTATAAATAGTAGTTACAGGAATATTTGAATAGGGATATGAATTTGTGGTGTTGTTAATTATATTCCAAGGTATTGTCGCTCCTCCATCAATGGAAGATTCCCAGCGAATAATGGCACCTGTATTCCCACTTAAAACAATTTCTCCATCTGTAGATTCACAGGCAAGAAGATTTTTGCTATATACAATAGGGTTGGGTATATTTCCGCTTTGATCTAAAGCATAACCAGCTAAAGTACCCGGAACAGTTACATCATAAATCGTAATTGAAGTTGATGCAGAAACAGCTATACAACCTCCAGATGCGGGAACTGTATTTGTAACTGAATAAGTTCCAGCAGTACTTGCAGCCAAATTAATTGCTCCTGTTGAAGCATTAATGGACAATCCTGCAGGTGTTGAACTAAATGTTCCGGCAATGCCACCGCCTGTATAAACAGGATTTGGATTTGTTCCACTTTTACAAAATGCGGCAGCATTATAATTAAATGTTGCAACCGGAAGTGCCGTAATGGTTACATTTGTTGTCGCCGGAGTAGCGGCACAACCGCCTGATGCAGGAACTGTATAAGTAACTGTATATGTTCCTGCAGTACTTGAGCTTGGCGTTATTGCACCAGTAGCTAAATTAATGCTTAATCCAGCGGGAGCGGAATAAGTTCCTCCAGTATAGGCATTTGTCCCACTTAATGTAACCGCTTGTACTGTGGAAATAGTTTTACAAAATGGCGTTCCTGAATAACTAATATTCGCTGTTGGAATTGCAGTTATGACAATAGTTGTAGTTGCTGTAACAACACCACAACCACCGGATGCAGGAATTGTATAAGTTACTGTATATGTTCCAGCAGTACTAGTGCTTGGTGTAATTGCACCAGTAGTTGAATTAATGCTTAATCCAACTGGAGCGGAATAAGTTCCCCCAGTATAGGCATTTGTCCCAGTTAATGTAACCGATTGTGCAGTGACTATTGAATTACAAAATGGCGTTCCTGCAAAACTAATTGTCGCTGTTGGAAGTACTGTTGCAGTTAATGTTGCAACTGTAGAGTAAGCATTTGGACAAGTACCACCGACACCTGTTAAAACAATATCATAGTTTCCATTATTGGCTGTCGTTATATTATTAACGGTATAGGAAGCTGCATTGGCTCCAGAAATATTTACACCATTTTTTCTCCATTGATAAGAGGATATAGCCCCTGTTGCCGTAATGCTAAAAGTAGCGTTACTTCCTTCACAAAGTGTTTGCGATATTGGTTGTGAGGTGAAATTCATAACCTGATTTACATTCAAGGTAACCTCATTCGATATTACGCTTGAACAAGAAGCATCTCCACTAACAACAACATAGTAAGTTCCTCCATCACTAATATTGGCTTGGTTAAAATTTAAAGTCGGCGAAGTTGCACCAGATATATTTGCTGAATTAGAAACAGCAGTTCCCGGTGAAGCACCTTTATACCATTGGTAAGTTAAGTCATCTCCGTATCCAACTACACTTAAACTTGCAGGATTGGTAACGCAAACCCCAACATTTTGAGGTGGTGTGGTGATTTGAACTGCTTCTTTAACGGTTATCGTACCCGTTTGTGAGGTTTGTGAACAAGTTCCTGTTGTTGTAACAGTATATAAAAATATTCCTGCTACTATAGGAGTTCCGCTTATGGTAAATGTTCCTCCGCTATAACTTCCTGTTACCCCTGCCGGTAAACCAGTAGCCCCAGCTCCAGTTCCACCGCCAGCAATTGTATAACTTATTGAAGAGATTGCCGTATTGACACAAACGGTTTGGGTTTTATTTGCCGGATTACTTATGGTCGCATCTGGGTTTACGGTTATCGTGCCAGTTTGAGAGGTTTGTGTACAGGTTCCAGTTGTAGTAACTGTATATGGGAATGTTCCCGAAACAGAAGGCGTTCCGCTTATGGTAAATATTCCTCCACTATAATTTCCTGTT
>JAUYUA010000005.1 GCA_030694935.1 Lutibacter sp.
AGACGAAAATATATATCAAAAAGGAATCAAAGTAACAAAAAAGGAAATGGAAGATTTAATGATAAAAAGACATTCTTTTCACGGAGACTGGAACTACACTATTATGCCAAATTGTAAATGTTAATTATGGTCAGCTCCTTAGCTGAAGTTTATTCCTCAAACTTGAAAGGGAAAATTGAAGCCAGAACTAAAGAAATGAAGACTGACGACAACTCTCATTATCTTATTTATCGTGTTTTGGGCATTTCCTTAAAAGAAGGACAACTTATCGACCAATATCAAAACACAGGACGATTTCTTTATAAGTATGCGGGTTCATTTCTCGAAGAAGCGGCAACTTTATGTTTGAATTTCAAATTTCCCGAAGGCATAAAGACCAAAATTGAAAATACGATTGGACAGCGTCCAAAAACTTTTGAAATTGATTTTCTAAATGGAAATGATGCTATTGAAGTAAAGTGGAGAGATGCAACAACGGACGGAGACCATATTACTAAAGAACATACAAGAGTTAAAGTAATCAGAGAACACGGTTACAAACCAATTAGGGTAATGTTCTATTATCCTCAACGAGATCAGGCAATTAGAATTCAAGATACGTTGAAAACACTTTATGCAGGTGTGGAAGGAGAATATTATGGTGGTGATGACGCTTGGGAATACTTAAAAGCCTATTCAGGAATTGACCTAAAAGCTATTTTGACACAGATTGCTAACGAAAGGACACCCGAATTGAAAATCACGAACACCATTGAAAAACAAAAAAATCGTGAGTAAAATGGAAACTAATAAAATCTATCACGGAAATTGTGTTGAAAGACTTAAAGAAATTGAACCCAACAAAGTTGACTTGATTTACTTTGACCCACCTTTTTTTACTCAACGCAAACACAGCCTTACCAATAAAGACAATTCTAAAACTTATGAATTTGACGACAAATACAATTCTATTCAAGAGTATTTAGAACTAGTTGAAAATGTTTTACTAGAATCAAAAAGAGTATTGAAGAACACAGGAAGTGTATTTCTTCATTGCGACAAAACAGCATCGCACAATATTAGAGTTGTGATGGACAAGATTTTTGGACGTGAGAACTTCCAAAGTGAAATTATTTGGTCATACAAAAGATGGTCTAATGCCAAAAAAGGACTTTTAAATGCACATCAAGTAATTTTCTTTTATTCTAAAACCCAAGACTTTAAATTCAATACTCTTTATACAGATTATTCAGCAACAACAAATCTTGACCAAATTTTACAAGACCGAGAGCGTGACGAAAACGGAAAATCTGTTTATAAAAAAGATGAAAACGGAAATGTGATTTTAGGCAAAGAGAAAAAAGGCGTTCCTCTTTCTGACGTTTGGGAAATACCATATTTAAACCCAAAAGCAAAAGAAAGAACGGGTTACCCAACCCAAAAACCAGTTTTACTACTCAATCAAATTTTAAACATCGTTACAGACGAAGGCGACTTGGTTGTTGACCCATTTTGTGGAAGTGGAACAACTTGTGTGTCTGCAAAATCTTTGAAAAGACAATTTATCGGAATTGACATTTCTCAAGATGCTGTTGAACTTGCAAACTCACGATTAGAAGAAATGGTAATTTCAGAATCTAATCTTTTAAACAAAGGAACAAACGAGTATCAAGAGAAAACCGAAAAAGAGCTTGCTATTTTACAAAACATCAATGCTTTTCCGGTTCAGAGAAATAGTGGAATAGACGGATTTTTAAAAGACCATTTTGAAGGTATGCCCGTTCCTGTAAAAATTCAAGGAGAATATGAAACGATTGAAGATGCAATTGAGAAACTAGAAAAGGCATCTTATGGAAAAGACTACAAATTGAAAATCTTAATACAAACAAGAGAAACAGGAATAAGCAGACTTTTTAGTTTTGAATCGGATGTAACAATAATAAGATCACTTGAATTACAGACAAAAGACTTGATAAAGAAGAACAACGAAGGCGTAACAGCACCTACCCAAAAGGCGGGGTTTCGTCTTCCAAAGACAGTTTAGTGCTTAATACAAGTTTAGTTTTTAGTCAACCTATTTCAGTACGATACACCCTTCGGGTAGCTGCAAAACGATATGTTATAATGCGAATTAAGGGTTAGATTTTGTCAATAGCCGCCTGCTTTAGCTGGCGGGCAAATGTTGAATTTCAAATTGGCTTTAGCCAAAATAATAAAAATGTTTTGGCTAAAGCCTTCAATACGAACATATTTTAATCCGTTGGCTAAAGCCAATAGCTATTCAACCCTTAATTCGCATTATATGTAAAAAAGTAGTCAATAATAAAACTCAAGGCACTCTAGCGCACTTTAAGTGCTTAAGGCAATTTAACAACAATTAAAGATACCGTTCCTTAATCATTTTTAAATGATGCATTTGGTGTCCGGCAATGATAAAACCCAATGCTCTTACGCTCATATCACTTCCGTTTGCTGTGCCCGACAATAGCATCATTTCATCGGTAAAACTTTTAAATAATGAGATGCTTGCGCGGCGTGTGCACGTAAATTCTTCCACCAAATCAATGGTATTTCTGTCGTTGCCGTTTGAGTTGTCAACATACCAATTTTCATCAAATCCTTGCAATTCTGTGGCATCATTTCTGGAGAAACGCAAGGCTCTGTAGCTCATAATACGCTCGGTGTCAATAATGTGCTGTAGAAGTTCTTTAATGGACCATTTCCCTTCATCGTAGCGAAAAACCATTTTTTCTTCTGATAAATCTTTTACGGTTTCCAATAATTCATCAGAAGAAATCATTAAAATTTCAAATAAATCCACATTTCCCAATTCCAAAATATAATGTTTGTAATGCGGATTGTATTCGTTTTCGTTTAATTGTGATAAGTTCATAATTATGCTGAATTTCTGCTTGCGTTAATATTTCCGAATAAGGAACGTGTTACCATTTTTTCATAGATTTTAATTAAATCTACATCAGGGTTTTCTTCATTTTGAAGTTCCTGGATTTTTAGCAATGCATATTGCTGAATGGTGAGTAAAGGTAACACAATATTTTCACGAATAACAATCGATGCCTTTCCAACTTGGTTGCTTTGCATCAATTCGGTGTAATCGGAAAGTTTTAAAATAAGTCGTTTTGAAGTTTGATACTCGGTGTGAATAATCTCCCAAAACTCCCCAAATTCTTCATCTTTCGCCATATATTCCGTCAGTTCAAAAAACGATTTTGTAAGCGACATCATACTGTTTCCAATCAACGTTTTAAAGAAATCCGAATGATGGTAAAAATGTTTCAATTTTTCAAATTCGCCACTATCTTCATATTTTTTCAATGCGGTGCCAACGCCATAAAATCCTGGAACATTTTGTTTTAACTGGCTCCATGAACCCACAAACGGAATGGCGCGCAAATCGGCAAAATTTAATTCTTTTGATGCAGAACGTTTGGAAGGTCGACTTCCAATGTTTGTTTTGGCGTAATATTTTAAAGTGCTCATACGCTCCAAATAGGGCATAAACTTTGGATGATTTTTAAAATCGACATAAGCTTTGTAGCTTGTCAACGCCAAATCGTCCATAATTTTTGCATCACTTTTTGTCATAATGTTGTTGGAATTGCTAAACAATTCGTTCGAAATTCCCGCACTCAACAACTGTTCAATATTAAATTGGGAAGAGTCCAACGTGCCAAAATTAGAACTGATGGTTTGGCCCTGCACCGTTAATTGTATTTCTTCATCTTCAATAGTTGGCCCCAAAGAAGCGTAAAACTGATGTGTTTTTCCACCACCACGTGCTGGCGGTCCGCCGCGCCCGTCAAAAAATATAACTTTGATGCCGTTTTTTCTGGAGATTTCGGTCAGGTTTTCTTTGGCTTGATAAATGGCCCAATTTGCCATTAAATAGCCACCGTCTTTTGTTCCGTCGGAAAAACCAAGCATAATGGTTTGTTTGTTTCCCCTATTTTTAAGGTGGTTTCTATAGGTTTTGTTCGCGTATAATTTTTCCAACACACTGGTTGAATTCGTTAAGTCATCAACGGTTTCAAAAAGCGGAATAATATCAACGTTTATGTTGTGGTTAAATCCGCATAAATTAAACATGGCGAAAGTTTCCATCATATTTAAAGCCGACTGGTTGTTGCTGATGATATAGCGGTTTGCGCCACGTTCGCCGTTATTTTGCTGTATGGTTTTTATGGCTTGTATGGATCCCAAAGTTTTTACCGTCATTTCATCATCAAAAATGGATAAATCAACATTGCCTGCAACTTTAGCAAGAATCTCTATTTGTTGATTTTCTTGAAGTTCTAAATAGTTTTCAGGAAAAATAACCGTTCCTTTTTCTGATAAAGTGTTCACAATTTGAACAAAAACATCGTGATGCACGCGACTGTCCTGGCGAATGTCCAAGGTCGCAAAATGATAGCCGAACAAGCGAACTTTATTGATGAAATCATTTATTTCCTCCAAATATAAAGATTGATGTCTTGTTATGATAACGTCTCTTATTTCATATAATTTTTCCAGAAATTCATTTATCGGAATCATCGTGTTTACTTCAGTACTAACACTATTTTCGAATAAAACAGCTTCCAATGCTGAAATTGATTCTTCAACGCCGGCAAAAGTCAGGCGTCTTTTCAGCAAACGAATGTCTCGATGATAATTTTTTAAGATGGTTTGTTTTAAACGTTTTGCAACATCCAACGTAATTTCCGTAGTCACAAACGGATTTCCGTCTCTGTCGCCTCCAGGCCAAAACCCAAGATTGATAATCTCATTGTCAATGGGCTGATTGTCGAAAATATTGCTTTGGATATAGTTGTAAACGCCCGATACCGAATGATAAAATACGTTTTCCAAATACCAGATCAAACTTACGGCTTCATCAAACGGCGTAGGTTTTACGTGTTTAAAAAACGGCGTTTTACCCAATTGCGCCAAAAGCTGATTTATTTTCAGCAAATCATTTTCCTGAATGGCTTCCGTTAAATCGGTGATAATTCCCAAAACGGCTCCCGGATAAAATTGCGTTGGATGCGCTGTTAAAACCACCCGAACCTTAAAATTTTCCAAATGTTTTTTTAACGCTTCTTTTTTGTTTTCCAAAGCCGCAGTTTCTTTGCTGTTTCGCAAAGTTCCCACGCCGTCCATATTATTTACAATAGGAAATGCCGCATCTTCAATGGCGTCAAACAACACCACTTGGCGCTCTATATATTGTATAAAACGAAAAAGTAAATTTATCTTGTCTTTTTCTGACGGATTTGTATGATAAGCCTTAAAAAAGGCATCTACAATTTCGGTCGGATTTTTTTTATTGGAGAAACCATTTTCGCAAACTTCGTGAAAAAGCGGCAGCATAACGCCGGTTTTTGTAATGGCATCAAACGGCAATGTCATAAAAATACTGTTATAAATACGGTATTTTGCCAATACGTTTTCGTTGAATCTGGTAAGTTTAGGTAGTTTGTGCATAATTTAAAATTCAAATGTGAAAATTACAAAAGCTTGGATAAATGACTGTCTTTAAAATGTTAATTTAACGAAATCGTTATTTTTGTGAAGGAATTTATCAGTATTTATCAGCAATTTAATTTTTCTTTGTGAATCTCCGTGGCTCTTTGTGAGACTTTGTGTAATAAATTAAAAACTGAAAATTGAAACCTGAAAGTTGGTATGAATAAGATGTTTTGTCTCCAAAATATTGCAACAGCATCGTTACACAAAGATTCACAGAGAAAATTCACAAAGATTCACAAAGAAAACTTGAAACTTGAAACCACCAAAAACTTTTTTTAAACTTCCGACTTCCGTCCCGATAGCTATCGGGATCGGTCTTCGGTCTTCCGTCTTAATGACTTATTTTCAATATTTTCGAAGTTGTTTTTGTCACTTTAAATCGGTTGTCCAATCGCATTCCAACCACCCAAACAATGTCGTTTTTAGAGCACAAAAGCCAGGCGTTTTCTTTATCTATCAGCGATAATTTTTCATCTTTAAAAAATTTGCTCACTTTCTTTTTTCCATTCAATCCAATAGGAAAAAAGAAATCTCCTTTTTGACGTTTTCTCAATATCAAAGGAAATTCAAGGTTGTCGAAATCAATAGAAATGGTATTTTTATCGTCAAAAATCAATTCCTCCAACACTTTATTCTGATGATTTTTTGTGTCGAAAGGAATGATCATCGTTTCAAATTTAAGCGCAATCGGCACATTTATTTCAGTGGTATTTTCAAAAATTTCAAAGCGTTCAATTTCTTCCTGTTGAAGTATTTCCGACAAAATAAGCACTTCCCGGTCTTTTAATAAACGGTGTGTTTTGCTGAAAACCTGTTTGCCGCTTTGGCATTCCAACAAATCGGCCACATCGTTCCACTCGGTAAAACCGTATTCTTTTAAAATTTCAAACAAATAGATTTTAGGATTGCTCAGTTTTTTTAATTCATCAATGCTAAAATGCAATTCATTTTTGTGAATTTTAGTCATTTTTTCTTTCACATTCTGAATGCGGTCTTTTACAATTTGCTGACTTCCTTTTAAATTTTCCAACGTGTTGTAAAAAGTCTCCAGCAAATTAGGATTCAATTCTTTCAAAACCGGAATAATTTTATGGCGAATTTTATTTCTCACATATCTTATGGAAGAATTGGTGCGGTCTTCTCGCCAAAGTATCTTTTTTTTGGCGGCGTAAATTAAAATATCATTACGTGAGAAAATCATAAACGGACGCACAATATTTCCCTGTATTTCGGGAATTCCTGTTAATCCGTCCAAACCAGTTCCGCGTGTTAAATTGATGAAAAAGGTCTCCAAAACATCATCTTTTTGATGACCGGTTATAATGTAATCGATATTGTTTTCTTTGGCAATTTTTTGAAACCAGCCATAACGCAAATCACGCGCTGCCATTTGGGTTGAAATTCCTTTTTCTTCTGCGTAGGCTTCAGTTTCAAATTTGATGGTATGGGTTTGAATCGCTAATTTTTCACCCAATTCTTTTACAAATTCCTCATCTTCATTGCTCTCTTTTCCCCGCAATGAAAAGTTGCAATGCGCCAGTGAAATTTTAAAATTTAATTTGTGCAATAGATGCGTTAGAACCACGCTGTCAATACCTCCAGAAATGGCAATAAGCAAATTTTTATCATATAAAAATGAAAATTTAGCGTTGATATGTTCTTTAAGTTCAGCTTTCATCTGTTTATATTTTATTTTTTATTGGTACAGATGCAGTCGCCAATAATAATTCATTTGTGTATCAAAATTTGTTATGGCTCGTTTCATATTTTGTAAATATAATTATTTAACGTTTACCAAAACTTGTTTCATCGCTTTTGCTTTCAACAAACATTCTTCATATTCTTTTTCCGGAATTGATTGCGCCGTTATGGCGCCGCCAACCGAAAAAGAAATGTATTTTTTGGGAGCGTTGTATAAAATACTGCGGATGATGACATTGAAGTCAAAATCGCCGTTTGGGGTAAAATAACCAACAGCGCCCGAATACAATCCGCGTTTGGTTTCTTCCAATTCCTCCATTATTTTCATGGCCGAAATTTTTGGCGCTCCGGTCATGCTTCCCATTGGAAACGTATTTTGTATGATATCAACAGGATGAAGTTCATTTTTAACCGAACAAGAAACGGTGGAGATAAGTTGATGCACTTGCTCAAAAGTATAAACTTTGCAAAGTTCGGCCACTTTTACGGATCCTTTTACGGCGAATCGGGAAAAATCGTTGCGCACCAAATCCACAATCATAATATTTTCGGCACGTTCTTTCGGATTTTGTTCCAATTCGGCAATTAATTTTTCGTCGGCTGTTTTGGTGGTTGCTCTTTTTTCGGTTCCTTTTATGGGCTGGGAAATGAGTATTTCACCCTCTTTTTTTAAATAACGCTCGGGTGAAGCCGAAAGTAAATAGTTGTTATTGAATTTAAAAAAAGTCGCAAAAGGCGCTTTGGAAATTTCATTTAAATGCTGGTAAACTTCCACCGGATCAATCACGGAATTTTCGCTGTAAAATTCCTGACAAAAATTGGCTTCGTAAATATCGCCTCTGTGGATATGATGTTGGATTGTGTTTATTTTTTTGTAATAATCGTCTTTATGGATTCGCAGTTTTATTTTGATATTCCTATGGACTGCAACTAGGTTTTGCCCTTCGACTGCGCTCAGGGTGACGATTGTTTGAAGTTGATTAATATTTTTTAAATCAGTTTCAATTTCTTTTTCAAATGCAGAAATGTATTTTATTTCTAAGGTATTTCCTTTGATGAAAAACAATTTTTTAGGCTGAAAAAAGAGCAAATCAGGAAAATGTAATCCATCTAAATTAGAAGAAGTTAAGTTTTCAATATCATTTTTTAAATCGTATCCGAGATACCCAAAAATATAATCTTTAACCTCCGATTGGTATTTTTTTAATTGTGAGAAAGCATTTTTATAGGAAGATTCAATTTTTGAAACCGCATCAACAGCCAGCACCGCATCAAAATTTGAATATTTTTGGTCGTAGTTATTGCTGTCCAGCCAAACCGCTACTTCAAACTGTTGCGCCCAAATCAACAATTGCTTTTTAAATTTGGAAATATCCTTTACCTGAAATTGAATACTGGTTCTTTTCACAATTTTACAGTTAAAAAGTTTGAAAGTTGAAAGTTAAAAAGTTAAAGAATCATAATGTCATGATAATTAAAAATAACGACAGATTGTCTTTTCTCTCTTTTCTCTATTCTTTAATTATTCCAACAACCAACAACCAACAACCAACAACAGACTAACTATGAATCGCGCGATTATTCACCGCCAAACAGGCTTCCTTAAAAGCTTCGGTATAGGTTGGATGTGCGTGTGATGAACGGGCGATATCTTCTGATGACGCCCTAAATTCCATCGCAATAACTGCTTCGGCAATCATATCGGCGGCTCTCGCGCCTATCATGTGAACGCCTAAAATTTCATCAGTAACAGCATCGGCCAATACTTTTATCATTCCGTCGGTATCCATACTCGCTCTGGCTCTTCCCAAAGCACGCATCGCAAAAGTTCCCGATTTGTAGTTAACGCCGGCTTCTTTTAATTGTTCTTCCGTTTTTCCGACTGCGGCCACTTCTGGCCAGGTATAAACCACGCCCGGAATTAAATTATAATCGATATGCGGTTTTTGTCCGGCAATCAGTTCCGCAACCATCATTCCTTCTTCTTCCGCTTTATGGGCCAGCATCGCGCCTTTTACCACATCGCCAAGCGCATAAATGTTTGCGACATTGGTTTGCAGCTGTTCGTTGGTTTCAATTTGTCCTTTTTCGTTTACTTTGATGCCAATAGTTGACAAGCCCAATCCTTCAGTATAAGGTTTTCTTCCCACTGAAATTAAAGTGTAATCCCCTTTAAACTCAACCTGATTTCCTTTTTTGTCTTCAGCAATCACCATAACTTCCTTTCCTTTGCTTACTGCGGAAGTCACTTTGTGTCCGGCATAAAATTTAAGTCCTTGCTTTTTCAGCGATTTTTGCAATTCTTTTGAAAGCATCAAGTCCATTCCGGGAACAATGCTTGGCATATATTCAATGACGGAAACTTCAGAACCCAATCGGCTATAAACAGAACCCAGCTCCAAACCGATAACGCCACCGCCAATTACGATTAAATGTTTTGGGATTTCAGTTAAGTTTAATGCTTCTGTGGAAGTGATGATTCTTTTTTTGTCCATTTTAATAAATGGCAACATTGCAGGTTTTGAACCCGTTGCAATAATGATGTTTGTAGCTTCAATTTTTTCTGAAGTTCCGTCCGTTTTTGATATATTAATATGAGTGGCGTCAACAAAACTTCCGACACCTTGATAAACCGTAATTTTATTTTTATCCATCAAAAAATTGATGCCGCCAGAAGTTATTGACACCACTTCGGATTTGCGGGCAATCATTTGTTTGAAATTTATTTTCAATCCCGAAACTTCAATTCCGTGTGTTTCAAAATGCTTCGTGGCTTCATAATAATGGTGCGAAGAATCCAACAAAGCTTTTGAAGGAATGCAACCCACATTTAAACAAGTGCCGCCCAAAGTGCTGTATTTTTCAATAATGGCAGTCTTTAATCCCAATTGTGCGCAACGTATTGCGGCAACGTATCCACCGGGTCCTGAGCCTATAACAGCAACATCATATTTATTCATAATCTTTAAATCTTGTTGTTTGCAAAAATAGGATTTTTATTTAGCTATTTATAAAGAACTTATTTTTTTGTGAATATGAGCTTGTTATTTGCTGTTTAGGCAGTTAAAAATCTGACAATAAGTGAGTTAATATATTAAAATGAGAAAAACAAGAAGACAAGTGACAAATATCATTTTTATGGTATTGCATTTTATGGTCTTTTTTTTACCATTTGTTTCTAAATTTTTACCATTTGCTAAGTTGCTAAAAAATAAGGGTTTACACTTATTGTTTTTTAAAAGTTCCTTCATACATTTGTCTTGTAAATGAAAGTTGTGCCCCACAAAATTCATAAATTTTTTGCCCCACATATAGTAACGCTAAGGAGTGTTATCTATAAATGTTTCCAAAATAGTGATTTAATTGCTTAACGGTACAAGTTTTTACGACCCCATATTTTAAGGTTTTGATACTGAAATTATTTAAATAAAAAGATTATGAAAAAAATTACTCTTATTAATTTAGCGACTTTTTTAGTTTTGTTGTTTTCAACGGTGGTTGGATATTCACAACTTGCACCTGTCACAGTACCCACAGGAGGTTTCCATATTGATGGCGATTTACAATCTAATACACCTACAAATGGTGTTGGAGACTGGATAGCGGGTACTTCAGGAAGTGGTGGCGGCTATGTGTTTGATAATGCCGGTAATCCCATAAATATTTCAAGGACATTGCGCGTGATTGATCGCTATGATTCAACTTTGGACAACATTTTTACTGGTGGAGGTAAGTTTAATCAAAATCCTAGTACAGCCTGGAGTTGGACTTCTGGTAAATCTGGGGGTAAAGGAGATATTAATAATGTCTTTTTGCATTTAGGAGAAGAAGTCATAAGCTCAACCCAATCCAACCAATGGTTGATTATTGCAAGTGACAGGTTTGTTACCACAGGAACAAGTTACATAGATTTTGAATTTTTGCAAGGTACACTTACAGCCAATGTGGGAGGATCTTTTACGGCAGGCGGACCAAACAACGGAAGAACCATCGGGGATTTATTGATAGCTGTTGAATACTCTAACGGAGGAAGTACTGCAACCGTAAAATTTTATAAATGGGAAGCAGTTGGTTCTGGCTTTGATTATGTTTTAGAGACACCCCCTCCAGGTGCATTTGGTAAAACTAACTTAGTACCAGCAATAACATTCAATCTAGGGGCATTTGGAAATAATAGTTATGCACCTTATCAATTTGTTGAAGCAGCCATTAATATTACAGCTTTTTTTAGCATTAACGACCCTTGTGGAGGAGCTACTTTTGGAAATATTCTTGTTAAAACAAAGTCATCCAATGCTTCAACAGCTGCTTTAGATGATTTTGTAAATCCTATTCCCGTCCAATTAAATTTAGGGACAGCAAGTATTAGCTACAACACAAGCGATTTTTGTGGAGCAACTGCGGCTGTTACCATAAATGGAGTTGGAGGAGGAACATTTTCTTCATCATCTCCTACTAATCTTATTATAAACAGTACAAACGGAGATATAGATGTAGCAGCCAGCGCTCCCGGAACCTATACGGTTACCTATAGTTATACAACAGCAGGTTGTCCAAAAACGGCAGATGTCCAAGTAATTATTCCTTCAGCTTCACCACCACCAACAACGAGTCCAATAGCCTATTGTGTAGGCGATACGGCGAGTGCGTTAACGGCAACTGGAACGAATTTATTATGGTATACCGCCGCAATTGGTGGAACAGGAAGTCCTACAGCACCAACACCAAGCACAGTTTCAGCTGGGACTACTACCTACTATGTAAGCCAAACCATTACGAATAGTTGTGAAAGTTCAAGAGCATCGTTAGTTGTAACGATAGATGCGCAGCCGGTTGTAAGCAACCAGCCGAACCAAACATTGTGCAACACATCGACTTTCACCATGACGCAAAGCGCTCCATCAGTGGGGTCAGGATTATGGACCTTGGTCAACGGAACGGCAACCATCACATCGCCAAGTTCACCAACAACAACCATCACTGGCGTTGCTGCAGGAAC
>JAUYUA010000007.1 GCA_030694935.1 Lutibacter sp.
CCGTTCGGTCACAATTTTGCCTCCTGCTTCCTTCAGATTCTATCTCACGATAGACACCCTTGCGATTGGCTAACGATTCCCATTGGCAGGCTCGTTCGGGATTTGCACCCTATAGATATATGGTATGCGTAGCGCACAAAAAAAAAGGTCTCCATAAAATAAATGGAGACCTTTTTAAATGTATTTTATTTGATGTTTAATCCGCGAGCACAATCACGTAATTTTCCTTCATTTCAATGGTGCCGCTTTTAATTTGCAACGAATATTCGCCTTTGATATTTGTAAATTTACTTTCAAATTGTTCATCAATCGTGATGTTTGCGCCCTTAAATTTTACCTCGCCTTCAATAAGTAATGAAACTATTGGCGCGTGATGATTTAACAACTGAAATTTGCCGTCACTTCCCGGCAAAGACACAACATCTACTTGTGTTCGTAATATGGTTGCTTCCGGTGTTACTATTTCTAAAATCATTTTTATATTTATTAAGTATTGAGTATTCAGAATTGCTCACTGAATACTGCAACTGATAACTGTTTTAAGCTTCCGCTAACATTTTTTCTCCTGCGTCAATAGCTTCTTGAATTGATCCTCTTAGGTTAAAAGCCGCCTCAGGGTATTTATCAAGTTCCCCATCCATAATCATATTAAATCCTTTAATGGTATCTTTAATATCAACCAAAACACCAGGAATTCCTGTAAATTGCTCGGCAACGTGGAATGGCTGCGATAAGAAACGTTGTGCTCTTCTCGCTCTGTAAACCACTAATTTATCTTCTTCAGATAATTCTTCCATCCCTAAAATGGCGATAATATCTTGCAATTCTTTATAACGTTGCAACAATTCCTTTACGCGTTGTGCGCAATCGTAATGTTCGTGACCTAAAATGTCGGCTGTTAAAATTCTTGAAGTGGAATCCAATGGATCCACAGCAGGATAAATACCCAATTCCGCAATTTTACGAGACAATACCGTTGTGGCATCTAAATGCGCAAAAGTTGTTGCCGGAGCCGGATCCGTTAAATCATCCGCTGGCACATAAACTGCCTGAACTGAAGTAATTGAACCATTTTTTGTTGAAGTGATACGTTCTTGCATAGCACCCATTTCTGTGGCCAATGTTGGCTGATAACCTACTGCTGAAGGCATACGACCCAACAATGCTGATACTTCTGAACCCGCTTGCGTAAAACGGAAAATATTGTCTACGAAAAATAATACGTCTTTCCCTTGTCCTTCACCTGCACCTGCGCCATCACGAAAATATTCGGCAATGGTTAATCCTGATAAGGCAACACGCGCACGCGCTCCTGGAGGTTCGTTCATTTGTCCGAACACAAAAGTTGCTTTTGATTCTCTTAATCCTGCTTTGTCCACTTTAGACAAATCCCATCCGCCTTCTTCCAAAGAGTGCATAAAAGCATCACCATATTTTATAATGCCCGATTCAAGCATTTCTCTTAAAAGGTCGTTTCCTTCACGTGTTCTTTCACCAACACCTGCAAATACAGATAAACCACCGTGACCTTTTGCGATATTGTTAATCAGCTCCATCAACAATACTGTTTTACCTACTCCGGCACCGCCAAATAATCCAATTTTCCCACCTTTTGCGTAAGGCTCAATTAAATCGATTACTTTAATTCCAGTATATAAAACTTCTGTTGAAGTAGATAAATCTTCAAATTTTGGCGCCTGGCGGTGAATTGGCAATCCGTTTTCACCTTCTTTAGGCAAATTCCCCAATCCGTCAATGGCATCGCCAATTACGTTAAATAATCGTCCGTAAATATCTTTACCGACAGGCATTTGAATTGCTTTACCTGTGGCAACAACTTCTGTTCCTCTACTTAATCCGTCGGTTGAATCCATAGAAATGGTTCTAACGGTATCTTCACCAATATGAGATTGTACTTCCAATACCAACAATGAACCGTCTTTTCTGGTGATTTCCAAAGAATCGTATATTCTTGGAAGCTCAACGCCAGTTTCAAATTCAACGTCTATAACCGGTCCAATAATTTGCGCAACTCTACCTGTAACTTTTGCCATTACTTTAACTATTTATTTTTTAGATATTTACTCTTTTGGGCTTCGCCTTAATTTTCAAGGTGCAAAGATAGTTTTTTGATTTTATTTTGAAAAAAAAATACGTGTTTAATTAAAAAAAAAACGCCCTAAAAATTTAGGGCGTTTAATTCTATAAACTATTTTGATTTTTATGGATTAATAGTCCAAGAAGCAAAAAATTGTGAGCCTATGCTTCCATTTCCTGGAGCACTCATATATTCTTTACCTCCAATATTTGCTCCGCCTATTTTAAATAGCGACTTCCATTTTGGAACCGTGTAATTTATTTGTGCATCAACTACTGTTTTTGCATCAATAATTGCATCAGCAAAAGTGGATTCCCAAAAATATTTATCATTCCATCGCACGTCTATATTAAATCCTAAGTTTTCAACAATATCAGTATTTCCAAAAGAAACTTTAACTTTATGTTCAGGGGTGTTAAATCCGGCTTCATAATCAGGATCTGTAGCTTGGTCAAAATCAAATTTGGCGAATGTATAATTTACGCCAAAACTATAGTCGTCAAATATTTTGGATGTTAAACCGATACTTCCTCCATATGATGCAATATCAGCAGTTGAATTGGTATACACTTGAAATGGTTTATATTCGGATGTTCCAATTGCATTAAGCAATATTTGAGTATTTTGACTAGTAGCAACATTAGCAGGGTCAAATGCTGCAACAGATCCGTAATATGGAACTACGACTGTTTTATTTCCAATAAAATCTTCATATTTATTATAATAGGCACTTGCATCTAAAGCTACTTTTCCAAAACCGGCTCTATATCCAACTTCATAGGCTGTCACTTTTTCAGGCTTTACTAAACCAAATTTAGCTTCTTTAAGTTCTCCTGCATTTTGCGCAGCTGCTAATTGTTTGGCTTGATCTAAAGTAATAGCTCCTGGAGGGTAAGAAGCTAATATTTGTGGAACTGATGCTGCAACAGCGGCACCAAAATCATATAATGACGCTAATGTAAAAGCGTTATCATAAGCTCTTCCTCCTGAAAGCTGAACTGTGGAGCTTCCCAAAACAAATTGACCTACTGGACTATTTACAGCTAGTGGAATTGTTGTATATCTGTCTAAATTATCTGGAGCAGATCCAACTAGTATTGCTTGACCTACATCTAAACCAATATATTGGTCTTGGGTGCTTGGATTTCTGAAACCTGTTTGAAATGAAGCCCTTAAATTACGTGTTTTTCCTTCTCCCAAAGAGTAAGATACTGAAACTCTAGGCGAATAATTTCCATCAAAGTTTTGCGCTTTGTCGTAACGTAAAGATCCCGTAAATTTCAAACGGTCATCCACAAATTTCTTTTGCATTTGCATATAAGCGCCATATTCTTCATATTTGATTGGACCATCATAATCAGTAAAAATTGTTCCGGAAGAATTCAAAGAATATTGTCTCCAAGAACCACCAACTTGAATTTCTGCAAAATCAACTAGGTCGGCAAAATTATAATTAGCATCTCCATGATAAATCTTTGTTTGATCTTGAAACTTCGCCCCACCAGTAGCTATGTTTGGATTTGAGGTAACAGCATCTAACGCTGCTTTAAATTCCGGAGTGCCAGGCTGTAATGTGACATTTGCGTCAGCATACTGTCTAGCGCCTGCGTGTAATTGAGGTGCTGCCGCTATAACATTGGCCGGTGAGCCACCAGCAGCAAGTATTTGTCCTGCACCTGTAAGGTACGCACCCGCATAAGTTCCAAACCATTGAGAAGCATTGGCTCTATTCATATTAATACCTGCAAATCTCATGTCATAAGAATCTCCGGCATCTTCGTCAGTTATATACCCTCTAACGAAGAAATTATCCCCTTTAAATTCTAATTTATGTTGTTGCATAAAGAAATTCTTTATAGAATATCTATTGGCGCCTTGATATATTGTATTACCATTCCCAAATTTACCGTTATAAATAATTTCAAAATCGTTGGCAAATGGCTTGTAATGCAAAGCAACATCGGCTTTTGCACTTTGGGCAACATAATCGGTTAAATCCGATTCTTTATATCCCGTACGCGAAACATTATCAGCTGGCACTAAAGGTATTAAAGCACTTGCTCCTGGAGGAAGTTGACCTGTAGCTGCTAAATATTGTGCTACACCTTTAAGGTTCTTGAATGGAGTTGCTGACAATTGCACCTCATCACCATATATATTTGCCTGGTCAAAAGCTGTTTGCCCGGCTGTTGAAGAAATTACTGTATCTGGGTTTCCGGCTCCAGCATCAATATATTGATTGTAATCTGTTGCATACCACTCAGTCCCTTTTAAAAATGAAAATGATGCTTTTGCAGCAAACTTATCACTAAATTTATAAGCCATTCTAATTCCTGCATCTACAAATTGATTGTCTCCAGCAGCTTTTTGAGAGGTAATTCCTGTTTTTCCATAAACGCTAACCCCCGCTGATTCAAATGGGTTTTTACTGGTCATAAACAAAATACCGTTAAAAGCATTGGCTCCGTATAAAGCAGAAGATGCTCCTGGAAGCAACTCCACAGTGCTCACGTCTAGTTCTGACATTCCTAATAAGTTCCCCAAATTAAAGTTTAAGGCAGGAGATGAATTGTCCATACCATCAACCAATTGCATAAAACGCGTATTGGCAAAAGTTGCAAAACCGCGTGTGTTAATTGATTTAAACGTAAAACTATTGGTGTTAACATCCACACCTTTTAAGTTTTCCATGCCATCATAAAAACTTGGCGAAGAAGTGTTTTTAATTTCTCTGACGTCCATTCTTTCAATGGTTACGGGAGATTCTAAAACACGTTCAGGCGTTCTTGAAGCTGATACCACAACTTCATCTAAAGCGGTAGCTGCTTCATCAAGCACCACGCTAACTCTTTGCTCGCTTCGGGTAATTTCAACTTTCGTTGATGCGTATCCAATAAGCGAAATTTCTAGAGTAAAAGGTGGATTTTGAGCCACTTTAAATGAAAAATTTCCATCAAAATCAGTGGTAGTTCCAATAGATTTACCGGCAACTTTTATATTGGCGCCCGGAATTGGCTCACCAGTTTTCGCTTCTTTTACAGTACCTGTAATTGAAGTTTGGGCATACATAACTGAGCCCATAAAAAGTACAAAAATAATACTTAGTAATTTTTTCATAATATCCTTTATAATATTGGTTAATGTTTACGCAAAATACAATTTTTTTCTAATTATTGTAAAAATCAGATAAAAAAAAGAATAAAAAGTTAATTTATTCTTTTTTTGCCACTAATATTATAATTATCAAAATGTTATAAAATTAAAAACACTCCTATAAAGGCTATCGATTAGTCCGTTTTATGACATATTCTTCAAAATTAGCTATTTAAGGTCGATGCTTTTTCACCTTATTAATGCACTTTGATTAAATCTAACTAAAACGTTTTCGAAATTATCAATTTAAAAAAATTTCAATATGATATTATTAACTTCTGTTTTTCATGTTTTTTTAACCCTAAAATTACTCAATCGTCTACAAATTAAAGTTTAGTATCGCAACAATTATTGGTTCACTTAGAATCCTTCTTTCAAAAATCAATTTAATTTTAATTCCCTATTTTTGCTTCAAACTAAAAAACATATTCACTATGACTAAATTAATTCATTCTTATTGGGCTTATCTTGTATTGCTAATTTTAATAATGGCTGTTGTTAATGCCATTATTGGATGGACTTCAAAAAAAGATTTTAAAGCAAAAGATTTACGTATTTCGTTATTTGCCTTAATCACCGCCCACATTCAATTGATATTGGGCTTTATCGCCTATTACACTTCCATTTATTATGAAACCATGCGAAATGTTGGTATGGGTGAAGTGATGAAAAACAGCGAGCTCAGAAAACCTTTGATAGAGCATCCACTACTTATTATTATAGCCATTGCTTTAATCACCATCGGGTTTTCAAAACATAAGAAAAAAACAGCTGATGTTGCGAAATTTAAGACTATCGCCATTTATTATACGATTGCCCTAATCCTTATTCTTGCGGTGATTCCTTGGGTTTTGTGGTTTTCTAACCAGTAAAATTTATTTATCCGAAGCCAATTGGCTTCGGTTTTTTTAAATTATGAAACGAGCTTAACAAATTTTGATACACAACGGAATGATTAATAGCGAACTTGCCTGCGGCAAGCAGGCCAGCCTGTCCGGCAGGCAGGCAGCAGCTGTTACCGCTAAAAAATAATAGTTAGAAAGATGAAACGAGCCTTAACAAATTTTGATATACTCAGAAATGATTAATGGCGAATTTACCTGCCGGACAGGCAGGCAGCATCTGTACCAATAAAAAATAAAAGTTAAACAGATGAAAAAAATTTTATCATACTTTCTTTCGGCTATTTTCTACTTTTTTTACGTGAATGGCTTGCTTATTTTTCATGCATTGCAGTGGCTCGGTTTTAACCTCGGAAAATACCGCGGCCATAAAATTGCGGTAGATATTATGAACGGCACTTTTACTTACCTTTTATATATTTTGGGAACCCGCATAAAATTTATCAGCAAATATCCAATTCCTGAAAATGCGCCCTTAATTATTGTCTCAAACCACCAAAGTATGAATGATATTTCCCCCATTTCCTGGTTTTTGAGAAAATACCATCCAAAATTTGTTTCAAAAGTGGAACTGGGAAATGGCATCCCGAGCGTTTCCTATAATTTAAGGCACGGCGGCTCCGTATTAATCGACAGAAATGACGCAAAGCAGGCTTTAAGCGCACTTAAAGAATTTGGGCAATACATTGAAAAAAACAAGTATACGGCAGTTATTTTCCCCGAAGGAACCAGAAGCAAGGATGGCGTTCCCAAACGTTTTTCTGAAAACGGACTTAAAATGCTAACCAAATATGCGCCTTCTGCATACGTAATTCCAATGACCATTAACAATTGCTGGAAGCTCAACAAATATGGAATGTTTCCCCTAGAAGTTGGCGTAAAAATCACTTTTGAACTACATGAACCCATAAAAGCGGATTCCCTAGAATTTGCTAAACTTTTTGAAAAGGTAGAAAATACTGTTAAAAATGCTTTAATTTAGCGCACTACTACTAAATAAAAAATATGTCATTACAAAATATCAGGTTAGAAGTGATGCTAACCTTGGAAAAAAACATCGACACCTTTGTTGAAAAATTTTTGATAGCTCCCGAAAAAATTTGGCAGCCAACAGACTTCCTTCCAAATTCCCAAAGCGATAAATTTATTGAAGAAATAAAAGAAATCAGGGAAATTTCTAAAGAATTGGATGATGATTTTTGGACGGTTTTGGTGGGAGACACCATTACCGAAGAAGCATTGCCAACCTACGAATCCTGGTTGCTTGATGTGGAAGGTATTTCACAACACAGCAATAACGGGCACGACAATGGCTGGGCAAAATGGATACGCGCCTGGACGAGCGAAGAAAACAGACATGGCGACGTGTTGAACAAATACATTTATATGTCGGGCAGGGTAAATATGCGCGAAGTTGAAATAACCACCCAACATTTAATCGCCGACGGAATGGATATTGGCACCGGCCGAGATCCCTACAAAAACTTTGTTTATACCAGTTTCCAGGAATTGGCAACCTACATTTCCCATAACAATGTGGCAAAAATTGCACGTAAAAACGGACATACCCTATTGGCAAAAATGTCTAAAATTATTGCCGGTGATGAAATGCGCCACCATTTGGCTTATACTGAATTTGTGAAACAAATTTTTAAGTATGATCCAAGTGAAATGATGCTGGCTTTTCAATATATGATGAAACATAAAATTGTGATGCCCGCTTACCACTTACGACATTCTTTTGAAGAAAAAGGAACGCTTTTTAGCCAATTTTCAACCGTGGCGCAACGCGCAGGCGTTTATACCGGTTTTGATTATGTGGATATCATTAAAAAACTAAATGCTGTTTGGGATATCGACAAAATTACCGGATTAACGGATGAAGCCGAAAAAGCAAGAGAATATCTGTTAAAATTGCCCGAACGGATGTATCGCATTACGGAAAGAATTGTGGTTCCAAACACAAAATATCCTTTTAAATGGCTGAATCCTTTGGTTTAAAACATTATTGTTCGGTAAAAATTCATTGTAATTTAACAATCCCAACCTAAATCGGACTTAACAAACAGGTCGCCCCGATGGGGCTTGTTTTTTAAAAATCTATTTTCTACAGACGGGTCGTCCCGCTGGGACTAAAAAAGCTCCATAGGAGCGAAATGTTTGTAGAAAAATGGAAAAATTCAGTATTTAAAGCCCCTTCGGGGCGACCTGTAAGTTTTGCGAAATTAAATCGGACAACAATGGGTTTAAAACTTCAATATCAATTTGAATTTGTTTGAAGGTCACGTCCTAATTGGGTGAAATGCTGAAATCGCAGATTCACGAACACTTTTAAAAACATTTAAAAGAGAACAGTGAGTAAACAAGCCTGCCGGCTAGGCAGGTTCAATATGATGTAAATTCAGGGTGACGCAATTTATTGCCATTCTATTTTAAAAGAATCTCTGTCGTTTAAAAATCCCAGTTTGTTTCTTGTCTCGGAAATATGATTTTTATCCAAAGTAAAAACTGCCGTTTCCTCCTGATTTTCTTGCGTTTCGGCCACTTGGCCGCCCAAACTGTCGAACGCCGCCGAATGTCCGCTGTATTCATAATTATTGGCATCAACACCAACGCGGTTTACGCCAATGGTGTAACACATATTTTCAATCGCTCTTGCTTTTAACAAAGTGTCCCAAGCCGAAATTCTTATTTTTGGCCAATTGGCTACATAAATTAATAAGTCATATTCTTCCACATTTCTTGCCCAAACAGGGAAACGTAAATCGTAACAAATGAGCGGACAAATTTTCCAGCCTTTATAATTCACGATGAGTTTTCCTTTGCCGCTTTTATACACTTTATCTTCGCCGGCCAAGGTGAATAAATGACGCTTGTCGTAAAAATTAATTTCTCCCGAAGGATGGATAAATAAAAATCGGTTATAAAATTTTGAATTCGCAAAAATAATCACGCTTCCGGCAACGGCAGCATTTTTTTCGGCAGCTATTTTGCGCATCCAGGCAATCGTTTCTCCGTGCATGGTATCCGCAATATTTTGAGGCTGCATGCTGAATCCTGTGGTAAACATTTCGGGTAAAATAACAAGATCAACTTGTTCCTTAATTTGATTTATCTTTTCTGAAAAATTTTTTCGATTTTGTTCCGCATTTTGCCAAATTAAATCGGATTGAATTAAAGCTATGATGAGATGTTTTTGCATAAATTAAAATTACACTTTTTTAATGAGTTTTTAAAATTAATTTGGTAATTTAAAACTTTTAAAAAATCTGATGAAATGAAAAATCCTTTAGTGTTAATTCTCATATTTCTTTTTGTTTTTACAAACTCTATTTACGCTCAAAAAACCAACTACTTCCCGGATCGCAGTGTAAAATGGGAGGAAAAAGATCCGTTAAACTTTAAAATTAATTTAAAAAAACTAACTGAAGCTGTTAATTTTGCCGAATCTAATGAATATAGCGGCTCAAGAGATTTGAGGATAGCGACTTTTAAAGGTTTTGAGAATGAGCCATTTCATGAAATTTTAGGCCCTACTAAAAAACGAGGGGGACCTGCAGGAATAATCATTAAAAATGGTTATATTATTTCTAAATGGGGTGATACAAAACGTGTGGACATGACTTTTAGCGTGACAAAGAGTTTCTTGTCTGCCGTTGCCGGATTGGCTTACGACAAAAAACTTATTGCAAATGAAAATGATGCGGTTGCCAATTATATTTGGGACGGTACGTTTGATGGCAATCACAACAATAAAATTACATGGGAACATTTATTACAGCAAAATTCAGATTGGTCTGGAGAAATTTGGGGCGGTAAAGATTGGGCAGACAGACCTCCAAAAGAAGGCGGATTGGATGATTGGAAAAATAGAAAACTCAATGAACCCGGAACCGTTATGGAATATAATGATGTTCGCGTAAATTTATTAGCGTATGCCTTAACTCATGTTTGGCGCAAACCAATTCCGCAAGTATTAAAAGAAAATATCATGGATGAAATTGGTGCATCAACTACTTGGAGATGGTTTGGTTATGAAGATGCTTGGACTGAAATTGACGGTATCAACGTAAAATCAGTTACAGGTGGAGGGCATTCTGGTGGAGGGCTTTTTATCTCAACTGAAGACATGGCAAGATTTGGATTGCTGTTTTTGAATGATGGTGTTTGGAATGGCAAAAGGCTCATAAGCAGTGAATGGATTTCAAAAGCCATTACCCCATCCCAACCAAATGTAAATTACGGATACTTGTGGTGGCTTAATAAAAAAGGGGATCAACATTGGGAAGGACTTTCAGAAAAAATTTATTATGCAGCCGGTTTTGGCGGTAATTTTATTGTTATTGATAAAGAAAATGACCTTGTGGTAGTAACAAGATGGCTGGAACCTTCAAAAATTGAAGAATTTATGCAAAAAGTAAACGCCTCTTTACGCTAAATTTTTAAAAAATATAAATAATTCATGAATTTATCTTTTAAAAAATGTACATTAAAAAATCTTGATGAACTTATAAATATATCAAGAATTACATTTATAAATGCCTTTGAAAAAGATAATAATCCGGAAGATTTTAATAATTACATGAATTCGGCTTTAAGCAAAGAAACCATTGAAGTTGAGCTTTTAAACCCTAATTCTATATTTTATTTCACTTATTTTAACAATGCGCTTGTTGGTTATTTTAAACTAAATGAAAATGAAGCACAAACAGAGCAATACAATCAAAATACTATAGAACTTGAGCGTATTTATGTTTTAAACCAATTTCAAGGTCAGCAAATAGGAAAACACATGTTATCTAAAACAATTGAAATTGCTAAAGCAAAAAAATACTCCTTTCTTTGGCTCGGCGTTTGGGAAAAAAATACAGCAGCCATTCGTTTTTATGAGCGTTATGGTTTTGTAAAATTCGCTACTCATTATTATTATATTGGAAACGATAAGCAAACCGATTGGTTAATGAAACTAAATTTGATTTAATATTTCTGCTGCTTTTTTTAAGGTTTCATCTGTTTTTGCAAAGCAAAAACGCAATACTTTGGTGTCTAAACCGGCTTCATTGAATACCGAAATTGGGATGGAAGCAATTTTTTGTTCCTTGGTCAATTTGACGGCAAAATCAACATCGCTTTCATCGGTTATTTTTGAAAAATTCAACAACTGAAAATACGTTCCTTTTGAAGGAATAAAATCAAAACGGGAATCTTTCAGCAGACTTAAAAACAAATCTCTTTTTTGCTGATAAAAACGGCCCAATTCCAGATAATTATTCGGATTCTTTAAATATTCAGCCAATGCAATTTGCACAGGATGGTTGACGCTAAACACATTAAACTGATGCACTTTTCTAAATTCTTCGGTCAGTTGCGCCGGAGCAATGCAATAACCCACTTTCCAGCCTGTATTGTGAAATGTTTTTCCGAAGGAAGCCACAATAAATGTTCTTTCGGCCAAAGCAGGAAACAACGCCGCCGATTGGTGTTTTTCTCCATCAAAAATAATATGCTCATAAACCTCATCACTCAGCAATAAAATGTTGGTGTTTTGTAACAGCGCTTCCAATTGCAACATATCATTGTTTGATAAAATTCTTCCTGATGGATTGTGCGGAGAATTAATGATGATCATCCTGGTTTTATCGGTAATCAGCCCTTTCACTTTTTGCCAGTCGATGGTAAAATCTTCCGGATTTAATTGCACCGAAACTGTTTTTCCGCCAAAAAGCTCAATGGTTGGCTCGTAACAATCGTAAGCCGGTTTAAAAATAATCACTTCATCATCTTTATGGACTGTAGCGGCAATGGCGGTAAAAATTGCCTGGGTTGCGCCTGCCGTAATGGTAATTTCTGTTTCAGGATTATAAGAAACGCCATATAAATTAAACATTTTTTCGGCAATGGCTTCACGCAAACTTAAAATCCCTGGCATTGGCGCATACTGATTTTTACCGTTCACCATGGCTTTATTCACCAAGTCAATCAGCTTTAAATCGCTTTCAAAATTTGGAAAACCCTGTGATAAGTTTAGCGCATTTTCTTCGGCAGCCAAACCGCTCATGATACTAAAAATACTGGTTTTAACAGCCGGAAGTTTTGAATGTATGGTAACTTTAAAGTTTGACATGATAAATCGTTGATTTGTTTATTTGTTGCCCTTCGACTGCGCTCAGGGTGACAAATTATTGAATTAATAAATAGTTTAAAATTTTAATGTTACAATAATTAAATTTCTGGTGAAAATTCCAATATATCGGATGGCTGGCAATCCAACGCTTCACAAATTGCTTCTAAAGTAGAAAAACGGATGGCTTTGGCTTTTCCTGATTTCAAAATAGAAAGATTGGCTGTGGTAATTCCTATTTTTTCAGCCAAATCCTTGCTTCTCATTTTTCTGGTAGCAAGCATAACATCTAAATTTACGATGATTGGCATAGTTATATTGTTAATTCATTTTCTTCTTTCATATTTCTTGATATTTTAAATATTTCACTTAAGATTTTGAAGAAAAACCCTAAGCAAATCAAAAGGAAGAAAGTACTAAAACCTAGCTCCAAACTTATTTTTTCCATATAATATATTCTGTATAGTAAAGAGGGAACTCCAATTAAAAAGGAAGAAAGAACCAGTAGATTTCCAATTTTATTAAAGTTATCTACAACCTCTTCATCAAATATTTTAACTCTTAAAAAACAACCGAGAATTTTTCTAAAAAGATATACGCAATAAACTAACAATAAATAAGAAAGCATCACAACTGCTAAAATAATTTTCGTTCCCAAGTCGAAAGTTTCAATCTCAATTCCATTGATTTTGAAAGGAGAAAAAATAAAATCATCGGTTATAAAACTATAAGGAATAAAAACCAAAATAAGAGGGATAATTGGCAAGGATAAAATCCAAAACAAATCAACAATTGATTTCAATATAATTAGCTTTCTCATGGTAATTTTATTTTTAAACGAATATATGAATTAATTATTGTTAAACAATAATTAATTACCTTTTTTTAACAATTAAAAAAATTCTTCAAAAATAAAAATTACAGTAATTTATTTGAATCTCATCTAAATTTTGCCAACTTACAAATTCAAATTTTAAAGATGAACTATTTTAAAAACTTTTGGAAAACGTACGCGCCTTATTTAACTGATGTTTGGCAATATTTAATCATTATCGTCATTTTTATAATCGCCGGTATTGTTTATTTAATCATCAATTAAAGTTTAAAGCGAAATTCCTGCCAATTGTAGCCAAAATCCTTTTAGTTACTGCGTTTCCTTACTTCTATTCTTACCTATTATCTGAATGAATCATTATTTGAAATCCATGCTTCCTTTGTCAACTTGTACACATAATTTAACTTGGGTTGTTCCCCAAAATATGTTACTACTTGCTCACCAATTTTTGTAACCCCCAAACGGTTAATAGCAATTTGAGAGCGAAAGTTTGTGGCTCCGATATGAAAATAAACGTTTGAAACAAATTGAAAAATATAATTCAACATTAAAATTTTAACGGAATGATTAAACCCTTTCCCCCAACAATGCTTGGCATAAAACGTATATCCAATAAGAATGCTGTTTTCTTGTTCTTCAAAATCATAAAATCGAGTGCAACCAATGATACTGCCGTTAGTTTTGTCCAAGATTTTAAATGCTCCTTTACTTTGCATGGCTCCATCAAAAAAAATTTTGAATGCATTTTTCTTCCAACGGTCTTTGTTAGGGTGCTGTTCCCAAATATTTGGATCTGATGCAACGGCGTACAAAGCTTCAAAGTCTTGCTCCTGTAATGGGCAAAGGACTGCTTTTTCATTCTCTAATGCAGGTTGAATATTTAAGTTCATGATAATTTCATTAATGGTTTTTTTTACTGTGTATTTATTGTATCTATTTGCAAAGTAAATTTTTATAATCAAAGTTATCGTTTTTTAATCATCAACAAAAAACCCAAAAGAATCTTCTTTTGGGTTTTTATTCAATAATTAAAGTTTGATTTATATTAAATAGTTGCCGCTAAATATTCGCGATTTAAACGGGCAATATTTTCAATTGAAATTCCTTTCGGACATTCTATTTCACAAGCTCCGGTATTGGTACAGTTACCAAATCCTTCCAAGTCCATTTGAAAAACCATATTTTTAACACGGTCTTTTGCTTCAACTTTTCCTTGTGGCAATAAAGCAAATTGTGAAACTTTCGCTGCAACAAACAACATAGCGCTTGAGTTTTTACAACTGGCAACACAGGCTCCGCAACCTATGCAAGAAGCGGCATCCATAGATAAATCGGCATTGTGCTTAGAAATTGGAATTGAATTTGCATCTTGTGTATTTCCCGATGTGTTCACAGAAATATAACCTCCAGCTTGCTGTATACGCTCAAAAGCCATACGGTCAACCACCAAATCTTTTATGACCGGAAAAGCATTTGCCCTGAAAGGTTCAATATAAATAGTGTCGCCATCTTTAAACATTCGCATGTGCAACTGACAAGTTGTAATTCCTCTGTCCGGTCCGTGCGCTTCTCCATTGATTTGTAAAGAACACATTCCACAAATACCTTCTCGGCAATCGTGATCAAAAGCGATCGGTTCTTCATCTTTTGCAACCAGACTTTCATTTAAAACGTCCATCATTTCCAAAAATGACATATGTTCAGAAATATCAGTTACTTTATATTCAACCATTCGACCTTTGTCTTGTGGTCCTTTTTGTCTCCAAATTTTTAACGTTAAATTCATAATGTCTTCTTATTTGTATGAACGAGTTTTTAATTCGATATCTTTAAATTCTAATTGTTCCTTGTGCAAAATAGCTTCGCTAGGTTTTCCTGTATATTCCCAAACAGAAACATGCGCAAAATTAACATCATCTCTTTTTGCTTCTCCATCTTCTGTCACGTGTTCTTCACGGAAATGACCTCCACAAGATTCTTCGCGTTCCAAAGCATCTTTTGCAAACAATTCACCCAACTCCAAAAAATCGGCAACCCTGCCCGCTTTTTCAAGCTCTTGGTTAAATTCGTTTAAACTTCCCGGAACTTTTACGTTTTTCCAGAAGTCTTCCCTAATTTCCTGAATCTCTACGATGGCTTCTTTCAACCCTTTTTCATTTCGCGCCATTCCAACTTTATCCCACATTACCTGACCCAATCTCTTATGATAATAATCTACCGTATGTGTTCCTTTGTTTTCAATAAAGAATTTCAACTGTTTTTTAACCGATTCTTCAGCTTCATCAAATTCAGGAGAATCTGTTTTTATTTTTCCAGTTCTGATATCATCAGCCAAATAATCACCAATGGTATAAGGCAATACAAAATAACCATCGGCCAATCCTTGCATTAATGCAGAAGCGCCCAATCTGTTTGCGCCGTGATCAGAGAAATTTGCTTCTCCAATACAGTACAAACCAGGAACGGTGGTCATTAAATTATAATCAACCCAAACACCGCCCATAGTATAGTGTGTTGCAGGATAAATCATCATAGGTGTTTTGTATGGATTTTCATCAATGATTTTCTCATACATCTGGAATAAGTTTCCGTATTTTTCTTCAATAACGGCTGCCCCTAATTCGGTAATTTTTTCTATTGACGCATCGTGTATTCCTTTTATTTTGGCTTGCTCAGTTCCATAACGTTTAATCGCTGCGGCAAAATCCAAATAAACAGCTTCGCCTGTGGCATTTACGCCAAAACCGGCATCGCAACGTTCTTTTGCCGCTCTTGAAGCAACATCACGAGGCACCAAGTTACCAAATGCAGGATATCTTCTTTCCAAGAAATAATCCCTGTTTTCTTCAGCAATTTGAATTGGTTTTAATTTCTTTTGTTGGATTGCTTTTGCGTCTTCTAATTTTGCAGGAACCCAAATTCTTCCGTCATTACGCAAAGATTCAGACATCAAGGTTAATTTTGATTGATAATCACCCGATCTTGGAATACAAGTTGGATGAATTTGCGTGAAACAAGGATTTGCGAAAAAAGCTCCTTTTTTATGAATTTTCCAGGCAGCGGTTGCGTTAGATCCCATTGCGTTGGTTGATAAGAAATAAACATTTCCGTAACCGCCGGTTGCAATAACAACTGCGTGTGCAGAATGGCGTTCAATTTCACCGGTAACTAAATTACGGGCAATAATGCCTCTTGCTTTTCCGTCGATTTTCACCACGTCAAGCATTTCGTGACGGTTAAACATTTCTATTTTTCCGCGTGCAATTTGACGATTCATTGCTGAATAAGCGCCCAATAACAATTGTTGGCCTGTTTGTCCTTTCGCATAAAAAGTACGAGAAACCAACACACCACCAAATGAACGATTGTCGAGCAATCCACCATAATCACGTGCAAAAGGAACGCCTTGCGCCACACATTGATCAATAATATTTCCCGAAACTTCAGCCAATCGGTAAACATTCGCTTCACGTGAACGGTAGTCGCCACCTTTTACGGTATCATAAAACAAGCGATAGTTTGAATCACCATCACCCATATAATTTTTTGAAGCATTGATTCCTCCTTGCGCGGCTATTGAATGTGCGCGACGCGGTGAATCTTGGTAAGCAAATGCTTTTACGCTATAGCCCAACTCGGCCAAAGTAGCAGCAGCAGAGCCTCCTGCCAAACCTGTTCCAATAACAATAATATCTATATTACGTTTGTTGGCCGGGTTTACCAAGTTAATTTTGTCTTTATATAATGTCCATTTATCTTTTATTGGACCTTCTGGTATTCTTGAATTTAAAGTCGTCATAATTTTATAAGATTAATGGTTAAAATAGTGAAACAATGCGATGATTATAAATCCTGCAGGAATGGCTACTGCATAAATTTTACCCAATGATTTTACACAATTTGTGTATTTATTTAAACCAATCGACTGAAACGCTGATTGAAAACCATGCAATAAATGCAATGCCAATAACACAAAGGCAATTACATAAGCGCCAACTCTTAATGGGTTGGTAAATTTGTGTTGCAGTTCCTCAAAATACCTTGTAGGATCTTCCGGTAAAACCTCAATGTATTTGTAGTTCATTTCTGGAAACCAGAAATCGATAAAATGCAATACAAGAAAGGCCAAAATAACGCCACCGCTTACTGCCATATTTCTTGACATCCAAGAGGCATTTGCAGCGCCATTGTATTTAACATATTTAACAGTTCTTGCTCGTTTATTCCTTAACTCTAACACAAATCCCATCACAAAGTGAAAAACAACACCAAAAATTAAAATGGGCTGCATTAAAAATTGCACTAAAAAATTAGTTCCCATAAAATGGGACAACTCATTAAATACATCTTTGCTGAATAATGAAGTTATGTTTACCGTTAAATGAATAAGTAAGAAAATAATAAGGAAAAGTGCAGATAAAGCCATCGCTACTTTCCTTGCAATTGATGAAGATAAAATTCTGCTCATTTATTTTAAATTTGAAAAGCCAAATATAATAATTTGAATTGAGGATTTTAAAAAACCCCCAAACATATCTTTCTAATTTAGATTAATTATAAACAAGGCGACTTCAGAAAAAATCTGACAAATGTCATTATTAAAAGCGTAATCCTCTTTTACCTTTATAAAATTCAACTCTAAAATTAGCCTAATGGCAGTTAAAAAAGGACTCTTCAAAACCTCGGTGGGACGTAAAAATCTAATGGCCGTAACCGGACTTTTCATCATCTTTTTCCTTATAATTCACCTTGTTGGGAATCTAATCCTAGTAATTCCATCTACATTTTTTCCAATAGAATTTTGGGGTGATGTAGAGAATACACATGACATGTACAATGCCTACTCCCACTTTTTGGTGCATTTTTGGCCAGTAACTTTTGTTGCATGGATTTTATATGCTGCAATAATTATACACGTTATTGATGCGCTTCTAATCACACTTCAAAACAGAAAATCCAGCGGAGAAAAGTATCAGGTGACAAACAATTCCACAAGTATTTGGTATTCCAGGAATATGGGTGTTTTAGGAACTGTAATTGGTGTTTTTATTGTGTTGCACATGGCGCAATTTTGGTTGCCGTATAAAGTGCTTAAAACAGAACACGATTTATATGATTTGGTTCTCTCTACCTTTAAAGTTTGGTGGTTTGTGCTTATCTATGAAATAGGAATTATCGCATTGGGTTTCCATTTAATCCATGGCATTGAAAGCGCACATCGCTCCTTAGGGATATACCCTAAAAAAGCAATGCGTATTCTTAAGTATATAGCGCTATACTTTAGTTTAATTATGGCAATTTTATATGCTATTATCCCTATTATTCTTTACTTCAAATAACATAGAATTATGGCTCTTAACGCAAAAATCCCAGAGGGACCTTTAAAAGATAAATGGCAAAATTACCTTGCCAAAACCCGAATTGTTAACCCTGCAAACCGCAAGAAATTAGATGTAATTGTGGTTGGTGGCGGATTGTCGGGTGGTGGTGCGGCCGCATCATTGGCGGAATTAGGATATAATGTGAAGGTTTTCTTTTTTCAAGATTCCGCACGTCGTTCCCATTCTGTTGCTGCTCAAGGCGGCGTAAATGCCGCAAAAAATTATAAAAATGATGGTGATAACGTTTATAGAATGTTTTACGACACGATTAAAGGCGGTGATTTCCGCTCTCGTGAAGCAAATGTTTACAGAATGGCTGAAGTCTCCACCAATTTAATAGATCAAATGGTTGCCCAAGGCGTTCCTTTTGGGCGTGAATACGGTGGCTATTTAAGCAATCGCTCTTTTGGTGGCGTATTGGTGTCCCGAACTTTTTATGCGCGTGGCCAAACCGGACAACAATTGTTATTGGCTACTTATCAAGCCATGATGAAGCAAATTAAAGTAGGGAAATTGACACAATACAATCGTCACGAAATTTTAGACCTTGTGATAGTTGACGGTAAAGCGCGTGGTGTTATTGCCCGTGATTTAATTACCGGGAAAATTGAACGTCACTCGGCACATGCCGTGGTTTTTGGAACTGGTGGTTTTGGCAAAATCTTTTATCTATCCACTTTAGCGATGAATTCCAACGGTTCCGCAAATTGGCGAGCGCATAAAAAAGGGGCTTATTTCGCAAATCCGTCTTGGACCCAAATTCACCCTACCGCACTGCCGCAATCTGGCGAACATCAATCAAAATTAACATTGATGTCTGAGTCCCTAAGAAATGACGGACGTATATGGGTTCCGAAAAATATAGATGAAAAACGTGCTCCGGGTGACATTCCGGATGAGGATAGGGATTATTATCTAGAACGTCGCTATCCCGCATTTGGAAATTTAGTGCCCCGTGATGTGGCTTCACGCGCTGCCAAAGAAAGAATGGATGCGGGCTATGGAATTGGACCATTAAAAAATGCGGTATATCTTGACTTTAAAACGGCTATTGAACGCTTGGGTGAAGACACTATAAAAGAACGTTATGGTAATCTATTTACAATGTATGAAAAGATTACTGCAATTAATGCTTATAAAGAACCCATGAAAATATCGCCTGCAGCCCATTTTTCAATGGGAGGTTTGTGGGTAGATTATGAATTACAGACCACTATCCCCGGCCTATTTGCTGTAGGTGAAGCTAATTTTGCCGATCACGGGGCAAATCGTTTAGGGGCAAATTCTCTTTTACAGGCTTCAGTTGACGGTAATTTTATTTTACCGAACACCATTTCCAATTATTTGGCTGATGATATCAGAACAGGAAAAATACCGACAGACACTCCTGAATTTGATGAAGCAGAAAAATCAGTAAAAGATCAAGTGGCAAAATTATTGGCCATTAAAGGAACAATGCCTGTTGATCAAATTCATAGGCGTTTGGGGAAAATCATGTTTAAAGAGGTGGCAATGTCCAGAAATGAGAAAGGGATGATTTGGGCTATTGAAGAAATCAAAAAATTACGTAAAGAATTTTGGGAAAACGCCGCAATTCCGGGTAATGAAAACGGCCCCAACTCAGAGTTGGAAAAAGCCGGTCGTTTAGCCGATTATTTAGAAATAGCCGAATTAATGGCCGTTGACGCTTTGGACAGAAAAGAAAGTTGCGGCGCTCACTTCCGGGAGGATTATCAAACTCCAGAAGGAGAAGCCATGCGAGACGATGAAAATTATATGTACTCTTCCGCTTGGGAATGGCAACAAGGAGAAGATTGGAAATTACACAAGGAACCATTAGAATTTACGGAAGTCAAACCAACAGTTCGCTCCTATAAATAATTAAAGATTATGAAACTGACACTTAAAATATGGCGACAAGAAAATGCCAAAACAAAGGGAAAATTAGTGACCTATAAATTGTCTGATTTAAGTCCGGACACGTCCTTTTTAGAAATGTTGGACGTACTTAACGAGCAACTTGCCACAAAAGGGGAACCGGTCGTTGAATTTGACCACGATTGTCGTGAAGGAATTTGCGGACAATGTTCATTGGTCATCAACGGAAAAGCACACGGTCCCGAGGAACATTATACAACTTGCCAAACCCACTTGCGATCTTTTAACGATGGTGACACCATTACCATTGAACCTTTTAGGGCAAACTCATTTCCTGTAATTAGGGATTTAAAAGTGGACAGAAGTGCCATGGATCGTATTATCCAAGCCGGTGGTTATATCTCATCTTTTACGGGAATGGCTCCAGAAGCCAATTCCATGCCCATTCATCATGACATAGCCGAAAGCGCTTTTGACAGTGCTGCTTGCATTGGCTGTGGAGCTTGTGTGGCTACTTGTAAAAATTCTTCTGCGGCCCTTTTCGTTTCTGCCAAAATAGGACACTTGGTTAAATTGCCGCAAGGACAAGTTGAACGTAATGAACGTGTGCTATGGATGGTTAACGCACATGATGATGAAGGTTTTGGCAGTTGCACAAATATTGGCGCTTGCGCCATGGTTTGTCCGCAAGAGGTGCAACTATTAGACATTACCCGTATGAATTATGAATACAACAGGGCTGTATGCCTTTCTGCAGACTAATATTTTCAGCTAATTTAAAACTATACAATGTAACATATACCCATTAAAAAGATGGGTATATTTTTATGTTTATATTTAAAAATCCCGTAAAACCATATTCATCTATTCATAATTATTTTAAATAAAACTAATTTTAATATATTTAACACTTCTTAACACTGATTTTTTTAATTTTAGCCTTCACATCAAACTCAACAAATGAAAAAACTGACTTTACTCCTAATTTTAATCTCAACTATTGCTTTTTCCCAGGAAATAGATTTAGAAAAATTAAAAGACATTAAACCTAGAGCCATCGGCCCAGCCGGAATGAGCGGAAGGGTCACTTCTATTGATGTTGTAACCAGCAATCCCGACATTATTTATGTGGGAACCGCCTCAGGCGGATTATGGAAGTCTGAAAGTGGCGGCATTGATTGGACACCTGTTTTCGACCATGAAGCCGTGGCATCAATTGGTGCCGTTGCCATTCAACAAAGCAATCCAGATGTAATTTGGGCAGGAACCGGAGAAGGAAATCCGAGAAACAGCGCATCTGGCGGTTATGGCTTGTACAAAAGTTTAGATGCGGGAAAAACCTGGAAATTGATGGGTTTGGAAAAAACCCGAAATATCCATAAAATCATTGTTGATAAAGACAATCCGAATACGGTTTATGTTGGGGCAATCGGTTCACCGTGGGGAGAACATCCTGAACGCGGTGTTTTTAAAACAACCGATGGCGGAAAAACATGGACAAAATCACTGTTTGTGAACAATAAAACCGGTTGTGCCGATTTGGTTGTTGACCCTTCGAATCCAAATAAGTTAATTGCCGCAATGTGGGAGCATCAGCGCAAACCCTGGACATTTAATTCCGGCGGAGAAGGTTCTGGCTTATACATCACTTATGACGGCGGTGAAAATTGGAAAAAATTAACAGACAAAGACGGTTTGCCAGAAGGAAATTTGGGAAGAATAGGTTTGGCAATTGCCCCAAGCAATCCAAAATTTGTGTATGCGTTGGTTGAAGCCAAAAAAAACGCGCTGTACAAATCTGAAGACGGCGGATTTAAATGGAAAATGGTCAATGACGAATCGAGCGGAAGAGGTGCAGGCGGTATTGGAAACAGACCTTTTTATTATGCAGATATTTTTGTGGATCCAATAAATGAAAACAGAATTTATTCGATTTTTACCTATGTGAATGTGAGTGAAGACGGCGGAAAATCATTTCAGCAATTAATGCCTGCGTACGGAACTTCAACAGGCGTGCATCCCGATCATCACGCTTGGTATATTCACCCAAATCAACCAAATTTTATGATTGACGGAAATGATGGCGGTTTATACATTACCAGAGACCGCGGAAAAACTTGGCGCTTTGCGGAAAACTTGCCTATCGCGCAATTTTACCACATCAATGTTGATATGGAATTTCCTTACAACGTGTATGGCGGAATGCAGGATAACGGTTCTTGGGTTGGTCCGGCTTATGTGTTAAAATCACAGGGAATCAGAAATTCCTATTGGCAGGAAGTGATGTTTGGAGATGGTTTTGATGTAGTTCCAGACCCAAAAAATTCCCGTTTTGGCTACGCAATGTCGCAACAAGGCAATGTTGGAAGGTATGACGTTAAAACAGGAAATACAAAAAATATTAAACCCACACATCCAAATCCTGATGTAAAACTTCGGTTTAACTGGAACTCGGCCATCGCCATAAATCCAACCAATCAGGAAACTATTTATTTTGGAAGTCAGTTTGTGCATAAATCTGCTGATAAAGGCCATACCTGGGAAATCATTTCGCCCGATTTAACCACCAACAATAAAGAAAAACAAAAACAGCACGAAAGCGGCGGTATTACGATGGATGCAACCGGAGCCGAAAATCACTGCACTATTTTGGCTATTGAACCTAGTGTTTTAGATGAAAATATGCTTTGGGTTGGCACCGATGACGGCAATATTCAGCTGACTTTAGACGGCGGAACTTCTTGGTCAAATGTTTCTAAAAACATTAAAGATATGCCTAGAGAAAGTTGGGTGGCACAAATACGGGCTTCAAAATTTAATAAAGGCGAAGCTTATGCCGTGGTAAACAATTACCGACAATTCGATTTTAAACCTTATTTGTTCAGAACTCGGGATTACGGAAAAACTTGGGAAAATATTTTGGCCGGAAAGGATGAAATTTTTGGCTATTCGCTCTCGTTGGCACAAGATTTAGAAGTTCAAAACTTACTTTTTTTGGGAACGGAAAACGGTTTGCACATCAGCCTGGATGAAGGTAAAACCTGGACAAAGTGGACCAACAACTATCCGACGGTTTCCACTATGGATTTGGCCATTCATCCGCGAGAACACGATTTGGTAATTGGTACTTTTGGAAGAGCCGCTTATGTTTTGGATGACATCAGACCTTTTAGGGCGATGGCAAAAGAAGGAAAAGCGATATTAGACAAACCTTTACATTTGTTCGCGCCGCCAACCGCTTATATCACCCAAAATCAGGAAGCTTCAGGAACAAGGTTTGGTGCCAATGCCATTTTTAATGGCGAAAACAAACCACGAGGCGCTATGATTACTTACAGCATCAACCGACCAGAAACCAAAAAATCCGAAGTGACTTCAGATAAAAAGAAAAAAGATGCTAAAATTAGTGTTATTGCCGATTCTGTTAAATCTGAAAAACCTTTGGTGAAATTCGATTCCATTTTCTTTCAGGCTTTTAACGGCAAAAATGAACTGATTAGAAGCATTTATATAGAAGCACCAAAGGAAAATGGCGCACACAGATTCTTTTGGAATTTAGACGAAAAAGGGAAAATCAGTCCGTCAAGAACTAAAGCAAAACCAAATGGCGTTGAACCAAGCGGCGTTACCGTTTTGCCGGGAACTTACGGTATAAAAATTCATTTCGGAAACCAGACTGCTTCAGAAAACATCAAAGTGGACTATGATCCAAGAGTTGATATGCCTTTTGACGTCTTAAAAAGCAAATACGATTTGCTGAAACAACTTGAAGCCAAAAGAGGCGTTGCAGGTGAAGCCACGCGACGTTTATTGGCTTCAAAAGAAATTGTTGAAGATTATCAAAAACGCATCAAAGCCCAAAATAAGGATGCCAAAGAAAAACAAAGCAAGAAAGACACGGTTACCATACATTCAGAAATTTCAAAAAAAATAGAAGGTTTGTTGGATGCAATGTTGGGCAAGGAAGACAAGCGACAAGGAATTACCGCCACTGAATTTCCAAGTTCTATTTCTTATTTATACACTGCTGCGGGTTACGTTGATGACTTATTGCAAAAACCAGGACAAACAGAACTTACCTTGGTGAAAAATGCCGATGAAAAAGTGAGCAAGGTAATTGCCGAAATTAATGCATTTTACAAAACCGATTGGGTGAATTATAGAAATGCCGTGGAAAAATTGAATCTTTCCCCTTTCAAAGAGTTGGAAGAATTAAAATATTAATTTAAAAACGCCCAATTAAATTGGGCGTTTTTTATGTTAAAAATTAAATCTGGGATTTACAATGGTGTTAAACATAGATCCGAAGGAATAATTTAAACCAACACTCAAAAAGTAATTGTAGCCCGATTTTACTTGTTTTTGGCTCAACAGCAATTCTTCTAAAGTCAAATCACCGGCAGCCAAATTTATTTGATTGTTGGTAATGTCATAATTTCCGCTAACATTAAATGACAAGCCTTTTACGATCCTGAAATTTGTTCCCAAATAAAATGAAAAAGCATTTAAGGAAGGATCTTTTAAATAACTTTCATAGGATGCCTGACTTGTAATACTGCCCCATTTTTGTTTTATGCTTCCGCCCAAACTTAAGTTATGTTCCCACAAAAACTCCTCTTCTTTGTTAAAAATGGTTTTCTCATTGTAATTTGTATGTATGCCGCCAACTTTATAGGCTAAGGTCAATTGTTTTTTAGAAGATTCTTTATACGAAAAGAAATTGTACTCAATTGCAGGTTTTAAGGATCCATAAAATGCCTTGTTGCGATAGGTAGATTTACCGACCTCGACAAAAGCGCCAGCCGACCAATGATCATTAATGCTTAGCACATCATATAAAGTTAGATTTGTAGATTTTTGACTTGAAATAATGTCGATTCCATCATAAGTATAAACCGATCTGCTACCGCTAAAGCTACCTCTTAAATAAAATTTATTTTTATCGGTAACCTGTTTTGCTGTAACGCTAAAATTTAAATTTCGACTTTTATTTGATTCCTGTCCCTGAAAATAGCCCCGAAGCCCAAGGTCAAAAACCCATTTATTCCAAACATCTTTTTGCGCTATAACACCAACTTCTTCTTTCTTTTTAAGTTCAACCGATATTTTATCGTGCGCGCCATTTTTTAACCAATAACGCACCAAACCAAGCTTGGTGTATTTCAAAATCATTTCTCTAATTTCACTGTCTGTGCTGTCAGAATTGGTCGAAAAAGTTAATTTATCCTGAATATCGCTGTACTTGTTTTGACCGATGAATTCAATTTCATAGATGGTTCCGCCGCTGCCATTCACCTGCGTTCTGAATAACAAATGAGCATCGGCATCTTTTTGATCTCTAACAAACTCAACAAAGTCTAAGTTTTGTTTGATGTAGGTAATATCACAATAATTACAGTTAAGGAAAATTTTAAGGGTTGATTCGTTGTTTTGGGAAAATAAATTGCAACTTGCCATTAAAGCAAGCAACATTATCGTTTTTTTCATAGCGTTTTTAATTATTTTTTTAAATCGGAACTAATATACAATTTTAAAAACACTGCAATACTAACAAAAAGTTAAAATGGCATTATGGATTTAAAACACCAAATTAAATTGGGCGTTTTACTTTTAAATTCATTATTGTACGGTTAAATTTTTCAAAACAATCAGGTCGCCCCGATGGGGCTTTAAACCTGACTTTTTACAA
>JAUYUA010000048.1 GCA_030694935.1 Lutibacter sp.
AAACTGACATCAAACACTAAGCACACAGGAGTATTGCCGCAGAGCATGAAGATGAAATTTTTTTATCACTTAGCGTTGAGCAACTAAAATATTAAAATTACAAAAATCCTTATTTTTAGGGGTAGCTTTTTATTGACTTAAAAATAAATAATAAAAATTAAAATACTGATAATCAGCACTTAAAATAATAAATCATAAACAGATGAAACTAAACGTAAATTCAGAAATTGCTTTAACCCATTTGCTCACGCGAAAAAAGCAAACAATGATTGCCGCCATGGGCGTAACGGTGGGAATTGGAATATTTATTTTTATGATTTCGTTGGTTGTCGGTTTTAATCGCTATTCTGACGAAGCCCTTTTCAAAGCGGCACCACATTTGAGAATTTATCAGGACGACATTTTAAGTAAACCTTTAATTGCTGAAAATAATTCGGGTTTTATGGCGGTAATTGTAAATCCGAAAATCGCCAATGTGTCAAATACGCTCATCAATCCCGAAAAAATAATTTCCGATTTACGAAAACAGCACGATATAGTAACCGTGGCACCGCAAGTATCTGTCAATCTTTTTTACAACAATGGCACCTCTCAAATAAATGGAGTGGCCTCTGGCGTAAATATTGTTGATGCCAATGCCATGTTCAATATAGAATCTACGATGTTGGCAGGGGATATAAGAAATCTTTTGGCGACACCAAACGGAATATTGCTGGGGGTTGGAATTGCCAAAAAATTAAATATTCAACTCTATGACAACATAACGGTTACCTCATCAATCGGCGTTGTTAAAGTGATGAAGGTTGAAGGGATTTTTAAAACCAGCAATTCTAACGTTGATTTAACAAAATCATACATAAATTTAGCAATGTCCCAGCAATTATTGCATAAAAGCTCAAGTTATGTAACCGATATTCTGGTAAACGTTAAAGATCCAAATAAAGCGCCTGAATACGCAAACCAGCTCAAAAATTTAACGATTTATAATGTGGAAGATTGGCAGGCGGCAAATGAACAAACAATGTCGAGTAAAAAAACAAGGGAAATCATGTTTGGCGCAATTTCCTTGGCAATTTTATTGGTGGCGGCTTTTGGAATTTATAATATTATTAATATGACCATAAAGGAAAAACTTAATGATATCGCCATACTTAAAGCCACAGGATTCTCTGGAAAAGACGTCATAAACATCTTTCTGAAAGAATCGTTGGTTATGGGTATTATAGGAACTTCAATTGGGTTGCTTCTGGCTTCGGGGTTAATTAAATTTGTGAGCGGCATTTATATTGGCGGCGACCGAGAATATTTTCCCATAGGGTTTGAGCCTTCCATTTTTGTGGTGGGATCCATTCTTGGCATCCTCATCACTTTGGGTGCCGGTTACATTCCCGCTATTGGTGCAGCAAAAATAGATCCCATAGAAATATTCAGAAAATAATGGAAAAACAAGTCATTCTTCAAACCAAAAAAATAAGCAAATACTTTTATGAACCGGTAAAGTTTAAAGCTTTGGACGAAGTTTCGTTTGAAGTCTATAATAGTGAATTTATTTCTATGATAGGTAAATCTGGCAGCGGAAAATCGACTTTATTGTACATTCTTTCCACTATGGATACCGATTATGAGGGTGAATTATTTATTGACGGCGAAAAAATTACCGGACAAAAATCAGATAATCTGGCAGCAATTCGAAATAAAAATATTGGCTTTGTATTTCAATTCCACTATCTGCTGCCTGAATTTTCGTGCCTAAAAAATGTAATGATTCCCGCATTAAAATTAGGAAAATACACAAAACAGGAAATAGAGGAACAGGCCTATCAAAAACTGGAACTTTTAGGAATAAAAGACCAAGCGTTGAAACCAGCATCTAAACTTTCCGGTGGCCAGCAGCAAAGGGTTGCCATTGCGAGAGCCTTGATAAATCAACCAAAAATTATAATGTGTGATGAGCCCACCGGTAATTTAGACAGTAAAAACACAAGTATTGTACTTGAAACATTCCATCAATTATCCCAAGAGTTTGGGCAAACTATTATTGCGGTGACACATGACAATGATTTTGCGAATGCATCGAACAGGATTATTGAGTTGGCCGACGGAAAATTAGTTCACAATATTTGATCAATTTTCAATGAACATAAAAAAATCTAAGAAACACAAAATGATTTAAAAAAATAAATATTACAGCTCAAAGAAAACATGAAATACAGGGGAGACGGAAAAATTATGCCAACTCTAATTTTAAAGAATTAAGCTTCTCTTTTATTGAGTTGTTGCAATTATCCCCCAATTCTTTTAATAAATTCATCTTTATAATTTTGTCCAATAGGAATTCTTACGCCATCTATAAGTATTCTGTTTCGTTGAACAGAATTTATGTGCTTTAATGAAACAATGTATGATCTATGAACTCTTATAAATAAAACTTCCGGCAATTTTTCTTCAATTTTTTTAAAATTGCTCAAGGTTAAAATGGGTTTATGTGAAGTGGAAAATATTTTAATATAGTCTTTTAGCCCTTCAAAATATTTGATGTCGTCAAAATTCAATTTTATATTTTCATAATCAGATTTAACAAAAATAAAATTTGGGTTCCCTAAATTTTTAATCGAAGGCAAATTATCTTCTTTTTTTAACAAATAAAGCTCTTGTGCCCTGTTAACTGCTTTTAAAAAACGATGAAACGGAATTGGTTTTACTAAATAATCAACAGCATTTAAATTAAAACCTTCAATGGCATAATGAGAGTAAGCAGTTGTAAAAACAAATAAAGGTTTGGTTTCTAAGGATTTTATAAACTCAATACCCGAAAAATCGGGCATTTCAATATCCAAAAAAATTAAGTCTATTTTGTTGTTTTGCAGAATTGACACTGCATCAATTCCATTTGAACAACTGGAGACCAATATTAAATCTGGAATTTTCGACACAAAATCTTCCAATAATTCTACGGCTAAAGGTTCGTCATCAATAATTATGCATTTCATCATTTTTTTAATTTTAACACCAATTCAACATTAAACAAGTTATCGGATTCTTCAATTGTTAAAGTATGGGAATTGGAATAAAGTATATTCAGTCTGTTTTTAATATTTTCCATTCCAACCCCTGAACCGAGATTGCTCTTTTCTTTTAAGGAAATATAATTGCTGACCTTTAAACTTAGCGTAGCATCTTCAATCTTTATCTCAATATTTATATTTGTTTTTCCGGTGTAATCCGTCCCATATTTAAAAGCGTTTTCAATAAATGAAATTAAAAGCAAAGGCTCAATATTGTAATCAAGTTTTCCCCTAACATTAAACCTAACCCCGCTTGAATCCTTTAATCTCAAGTTTTGGAGTGATATAAAATTTTTAATATAATCTATCTCATGCTGCAGGGTCACAAACTCTTTATTGGTTTCATAAATCATGTATCTCATTAATTCAGACAATGTAATAATGGCCTCAGTGGTATCATCCGATTTTTTATTTGCCAATGAATAAATGCTATTTAAGGTGTTAAACAAAAAGTGCGGATTTAACTGTGTTTTTAGGAATGATAATTCGGCATTTATCTTTTGCGTTTTGATTAAATTTTTAATTTTTTCATTTTTAAACCATTCAATAGATAATTTAATGCTTAAACTAATTGCAAATAATAAAAAAATAATTATTCCTTGAATAAAACTCAGAAAAAATAATCTTCTTGTTTGAATAACATTGCGCCCATTTTCAAGATTCAGCAATTCATGTTGATTGTCAAGACCTGACATTAAGGGAATTGAAGGCAAAATATTTTGGTACACAAAAATAAAAAACACAATGAAAATCAAAGATACAAATCCATATAGCCCAATTTTTTTATTTAACAACAATCTGGGCACCAGAAAACTATAGTTTAAATAAAAAATAGAAATGTTTAAAAATAACCTATAGTAAAAAAAGTCGTCCACAGGAAAATAACTAAACTTATTATAAAAAGTGCTTAAAATAATTAGGATAACTATGAACCAGCACAGTATGTGCAAAATTACAGGCGGTATATTTTTTATATTGATTATCAACGGGTTAATTTATTTAAAACAGTTCCAAAATTAGTGATTTTCGCCTATAAAATTACGCCATTAATTTGAAGTTCTTTGTAGGAAATACTTGGTATTTTTTTGTTTTTTAATTTCTCAATCATTAATTCACCCACAGTTTCAGCATCTTTTTCGGCGGAAAAAGGTTTTTTGACTGGAATTCCCGGAATAATGTCCTGTTTGATAAATACCTTATTTTTTTTTAATATTGTGTATCCCCAGCCATTTTCGACTTTATAGGTTTCTAAATCATATTCATTGGCTGAAACATTACTTAGTTTAACAATAAATATTGAAGTTATTATTAAAACAGAAAAAATAATTATTTTTGTTTTCATCTGTTTATTATTTATTTTTTATTGGTACAGATGCAGCCTGCCGGCAGATAAATTCGCCATTAATCATTCTGCTGTGTATCAAAATTTGTTATGGCTCGTGTCATCTGCAGTTAGCAATTAATTTATATTAATAAACATTATTGTCCGGTTAAATTTTTAAAAACAATCAGGTCGCCCCGATGGGGCTTTAAACCTGACTTTTTACAATATTCTACAAACATTTCGCTCCCACGGAGCTGTTTTTAGTCCCATCGTGCTTGTGCCGATTTTTCTATCGGTAACCTGCTTGCAGAAAATAGATTTTCATTAAAAACAAGCCCCCATCGGGGCGACCTGTTTGTTAAGTCCCATTTATATTGAGATTTATTAAATGTAATGGATCTTTATCAGGCAACATTAATTTATAAAGTGTCTTTGTTAAAAAAACCTGCAATTCAAAATCGCTTAATCTATAAAAGCCAAACAAAAAATGTTTGGCCTTTATCATTTAACAAACAAACAAATATACAAAGAACATTAATCGTCTTCATCATTCTCCTCACCTGGGCGGTATTCCCAATTATCGTCAAAATAATAACTGCCGCTTCTGCCCATTAAAACGAATGCTTTATCGGAAAAGCTGAATGCAACTGCGTCTTGTCTTGGGCTTCCCTCAAAATCAGGTCTGTCATCCCAAGTGTCAATTATTGGGTTATACTCCCATAATTTTGCAGAAGGCCCTGTAATATAACCAAAACCATTTAGTGAAAAGCCTATGCCGCTGGCAAGTAAAATTTCATAATCTTCATCCTCATCATCTAAGTCTTTTAACCTTTTCCAAGTTAGTGAACCACCGTCAAATTCATAAAAATCCTTTTGGTATAATCCATTTTGTAAACCGGTTCCTAAATAAGCCTTGTCTTGTATCACAAAAACCACTGCTTCTTTTCTCTTATTCCCGCCAAATCCAAGCGATTGAGTCCATTCATTTGCAACATCATCATATTGCCAAAAGTCTTTCAATTCGCTTCCGTCATAGCCCGTGCCAATATAACCTTTTCCAGAAACTGCAAAACCAACAGCATCCGTTCTTGCCGTACCGCCAAAATCTGCCTTTTGTGTCCAAGTATTTGTTGCAGGGTCATAACTCCAAAAATCTTTTAATTCATCATCACCATCATATCCAGTGCCGTAAAAACCTTTGCCGTTAAGAGAAAATCCCACGGCAGCACTTCTTGGTTTTCCTGGAAAATCAGCTTTTTGAACCCAGTAATCGCCGTCTTTATGATATTCCCAAAGATCATATAGATAATCATCACCATCATATCCGCCAACTACATAGCCCTTGTCATCAATTACAAATGCCACCGAATTTGCCCGTGAATACCCATCAAAAGAGGAACTTTCAACCCAATTTCCCATTTCAGGATCATCATCTGATGAACAACTTACAAAAGAAATCAGTAAAAGCAGCGTGGCACTTATTAAGTACATTTTTTTTAAATTCATCATATTCTATTTTAATTTTTCTTGTTTTTTAATAAATCAAATTTTAAATTTAAACCTGCATAAAAGCTGTTTTTCGTATTAAATTCGTAAACGCTTTCTTTGTTGTTTAACAGTTCATATTTTGTGGAAAATTGATAGCCTGCATCTAATGACAATTTCCAAAATTCATCTATTGTATGGGAATAATTAATGCCTGTTTGAATGGATTTATATTTTACCATTTCAGCTTTATCGGTTGTGTTAACAATTAAGTTATTACTGATGTTTGAATAAAACCCTTTTGGTTTTAGATAAAAATTAGCACTGTTTGTTGGATTGATGACAAATTCAATTTTAGTGATCGGCATTCCTAACATATATGAAAAAACATTGTTTACTTTTTTGGAATAACTTATAATTGGCATTGGTTTATCTGTTCCAAAACCGGTATTGTAAACCAACCCTAAATGAAGGCTGCCTTTTTTACTGGATCTGATAAAAGCCAGACTGCCGTTTAAAAAAACATCATCCATCGTTATGCCTGATTCAAAATTTGATGAAATTGTTGGCGAAATGTTAGTTTTAAAACCCCAAGTGTCATTTATTTTGGTAAAATATCCCAAAGTATATTTTAATGTTTTAAAACTTTCAATGGTCGCTGTATTCATAGTTTCATCTGTATTATAATCTAAATAGTATTTGGAAAACGACATGCTGTTAGTTAACATTCCGCTTTTAAGTTTTAGGGGTAAATTAATATTAATGGTGGCGTTTCTTAATCCAACTGAGTTGGAGTTATTTAGTGTTGAATTAAGGTCTGCACTAAAAATTTCAAAATTTTGGGCATTACCCGCCGTTGAAACAATCATTAATAAAAATACCCCTAATCTTATATCCATATTTAAAACTAAACTACATTATAAAAGTTACAAAATTTTATGTGCACTACAAAAATAAGGAGTACCACTTTGTTGTAAATTATAAAATAGACCAATCAGCCTTTTTTATCTATACAATGCGTTTTACAATCTACAAGTCGTTAAATATGTTGATTATTAGCTATTTAACATTTTATTAACGTATTAATCGATAAAATACTGGCCTTCATCTATTTTATAACTGTTAAACTGGTGCGTTAAAATACATTTACCAAAAATTATAATAATGAGAAACTGTTTTATACCTCTTTTTTTAGGTTTTACGGCACTGATTTCATGCAGTGACGATTTAAAAACGTATCCGGTTGGAGAGGATTTTATTGAATTGGATTCAAAGGTTGTGCAAATTGACACTTTAACTTTAAAAACAGCCACCATACAGTTAGATTCAATTTTGACTTCTGGTTCTGCCAGATTGTTGATTGGGGCGTTAAAAGATCCTGTATTTGGAGACTTGACTTCACAAAGTTTTCTAAGGCTTGCCCCTAAAGATTTTTTTGTTGATGAAAAGGCCGTCTATGATTCAATTGCGCTAATATTGCATTATGACAGGTATTATTATGGAGATACCGTACAGACACAAACGTATAGAGTTCATGAGATTATAGATGATTTTGAACCCAAAGACAAAGATCAAACACAATTCTACAATACTTCAACCTTAAACTTTAGTGAAGAAATTTTAGGGGAACTTTTGTTTAAAGCCTATCCAAATAAAAAAGATTCCATAAATATTGCTTTAAAACACAGTTTCGGCAAAAATCTCTTCAACAATATTCAAAATAAAACCATTGAAAATGTTGATGATTTAGAAAAAATATTTAAAGGCATTACCGTTGTTCCAGACAATAACAGCAACAATGTTTTAGGCTATAAAATGAGTAGTTCGGTGGTTCGATTGTATTATACCTTGGATGATGGACTTAATTCTGACAATGACCGGTATTTGGACTTTAATATTTTTGAGCTTTTTAATAATATTTCCAGTGATAAAACAGCCACCATGCTAAATCCAATAACTGATGGCGAATATATATTGCCAAGTGATAAAACAAACAATGAAATGTACATACAGGCAGGCACCAGCCTACAAATGCGCATTGAAATACCCTATGTTCGGGATTTAAATATCCTTAAAAGCGAAAACGGCGGAACCGTGATAAACGCCACTTTAAAAATGTATCTCGACCCGAAAAGCCACCGTGAAAATATTTCTTCAATTGAGTCGCTTAATGTTTTCGTAATCGACAATAAAAACAGGCTTATAAAACAACTTGAAGCCGCCACCCTAAAATCTTATAATCCAGAATTAAATTATGATTATTATTATTCGATAGACATCACTTCATTTATCGATGAAATTCAAAAAAGTCCTTACTTAACAAATTATGCTTTAATGTTTCAATTGCCAAATAACAACCAATCGGTTGATAAACTTTTAATCTATGATAGCGCATCCGGTAAAGAAACTAAGATGAAAATTGAATTAACCTATTTACTATACTAATTTTTCATGAAAATAAAACCAGTTCTGTTTCTGTTCTTTTCTTTCATAAATTTCTTTATGAATGCGCAAAGCGACTTTAGTTCACCTTATTCCATCTATGGCGTTGGCCAAGAAAATTTAAACTTTTTTGGAGGTTTAACCGCTATGGGAAATACCGGCATTGCCTACAAATCCCGGAACACGATTAACCAAACTAACCCAGCATCTTTAACATCAATCCCTGAGAATTCATTTTTATATGAAGTTGGTTTTAACAACACATTTTCAACCAAAAGAGATAAATATACAAGCCAACAAGACTATGATTTTAATTTTACGCATTTGGCCATTGCTTTTCCGGTAAATAATTATTGGCGTATGAGCCTGGGGATTGTTCCTTACAGCAAAGTGAGTTATCAAATTGACATTGAGAAACCCATTGAAGGAGGCACAGGCAATTATATAACTAATGTTATTGGTTCAGGGGGCATTAATAAGATATTTTGGGGACATGGATTTAAACTAAATAATAATTTTTCAGTAGGTGTTGAAATCGATGGTTTATTTGGGTCAATAAATCAGGAACAGTGGATTTTGTTGGGAATAAATTCAGCATATCTAAATGATAAAAATGTTTATTTTAGTCTTGGCATAAATGCCGGAATGCAATATTCTTTAACCGGTTTGTTGGGAACTGAGACAACCCTGGGCGCAACAATTAGCTTGCCAACCACTTTACGCGCTGCTGAAGCCACTATTGGCACAACATCAAATGCAATAATTTCAAACGAATTCAACCAAAACGCAGACGACTTTAATTTACCCCTGAAATTTGGGGTTGGGATAAGTTCGCAAATCAATAAAAATTTATTGGCAAGTGTAGATTTCAGAAAAAATTATTGGAATAGCACAAACCAATATGACAATGCTACTGCCTACAGAGACCAATCCATTTATGGAATTGGATTTGAATTTAAACCTCCCTCCAAACTAACCAGTTATATGAATAATATAAAATATAGGGTCGGCGCAAATTACGATTCCGGCTATTTAAACATCGCCAATCAAAATATTGACCGTTATAGCTTTTCTTTAGGTTTAGGTTTTCCAACTTCCAACAATAGTTTTTCATCTACCATAAATATTAATTATTCTTATGGGAAAGAAGGCACAACAAATAGGGGGTTAATTCAGGAAAATTTCCATAAATTATCGCTTAACTTAAGTTTATTGGGAAATTGGTTTCAAAAACAAAAAATATTTTAAACCACTTAAAATTTGTCTTTTTGATCATCTGGCAGAAACATTAAGATTTTAAATAGAACCGGCAAAAAAAATTAACCTAAATTTGATTCGGAAAAAATAAAAGATATGGATGATAAAGTAGTGGTGGTTAAAAAAATTTCTGGCGATTTAGAGCCGTTTTCAATACAAAAACTTTCAAGATCGCTGCAAAATAGCGGCGCTACAAGTCAGGATATAGAAAAAATTGTGGAAGCCATTCAACCCGAACTCTTCGATGGGATTTCTTCAAATTTAATTTATAGAAAAGCATTTCAATTATTGAAGAGATGCAATCGGGTCTCCGCTTCAAAATACAGTTTAAAAAGAGCCATTTTCGACTTAGGTCCTACCGGATTCCCTTTTGAAAGATTGATTAGCGCACTGCTGAAACAAAAAGGGTATAAAACCAAAATAGGCGAAATATTGAAGGGCGAATGCATCACCCACGAAATAGATGTTTTGGCCGAAAAAGATGGCAATGTGTTTACCGTAGAATGCAAATTCCATACAGATCCTTCCGCGGTAAGCAACGTAAAAATTCCATTGTATATCAATTCCAGATTTCTTGATGTCCAAAAAATATGGAACAATTCAGGAAACTCAACCCATTTAAAACAAGGGTGGCTGGTTACCAATACGCGATTCACCAAAGATGCCATAGACTACGCAAAGTGTGTTGACTTAACATTGTTAAGCTGGGATTATCCTGAAAATAACGGAATAAAAAACAATGTCGATAAATATGGCTTATATCCCATAACCACCCTGACTTCTTTAACTAAAAAGGAAAAAACACAGTTGATGGAAAAAGACATTATTTTGGTAAAAGAATTATTTAAAAATCCGGATTCGTTGAATCATTTAGGTTTTTCGGAAAAGCAAAAAGCATTGGTTTTGGCCGAAGTGCATAAATTATGTAATTTTTAATCTTTATAGTGCTTGTGTTTTTAATGTTCCCCGCCAGCTGGCGGGTCAGGCTTTCGCTACTCGGATCCCGAAAAAACGGGAGTGCTCAAACATTTAGTTTATCCTGAGCAGCCGAAGGGCTCTGTCCTTAACCAAAAATGAATCAACAATCAATCCCACAAGTGCGGGATAGAAATCCTTGAGGTAAAAAGCAACTTTCATTTAATGCTGGTTGCATTTCGTTATTTAGTTTGCACAAATTGAGAGCGCGCTTTACCATTGTTTTTGATTCCGCGGATTTTACAAAAAATCTCCAATTCATCCAAATCAATCACAATATCCACAACCTTAAATCCTTTAGAAATTAAGTCTTTTTTTACTTTAAGAAATGATTTATGCCAATCTTTCCAGTTGTCGTGTAAACTTTCTCTATCGTCTTCCGCCAACGCTATAAAACGTTTCCAATCAGATTCCTTATAATATGCTAAATTTACTCTTGTCATCTTGCTTTAATTTTTTAACTATTAGTTTAACAATCATTTTATCGAAAAAATTACAAAAATAAAATAATGAGTTTTCAACCTTAGAAAATCAATTTTTAATGCTTTATGAACTCCGTTTTACCAAATTTAAAAATAAATTACATCAGTAACAAGTTTTTAAATATTACAACCTTCAAAATAGTATCTATTTCGTAATTTTGTATTTAGCTACTTCCGTTACTATCGGAACTAAAAAAAGAACATGTTAGATATCAAAAAAATCAGGGCCGATTTTCCTATTTTAAATCAACAAATAAACGGCAAACCATTGGTATATTTGGACAATGCCGCCACCAGCCAAAAACCTCAAGTTGTTATAGACAGTCTGGTCAATTACTATTCAACCATCAATGCAAATATACATAGGGGCGTTCATACCTTAAGCCAATTGGCAACCGACGCTTTTGAACAGGCGCGAGAGAAACTGCAACAGCATTTCAATGCCAAAAAAAGCTGTGAAATTATTTTTACGGCGGGAACAACGCATAGCATTAACATCGTTGCCACCGGTTTTACATCATTGTTGCAAAAAGGCGATGAATTGATCGTTTCGGCTATGGAACACCATTCGAACATTGTGCCTTGGCAAATGCTGTGCGAGCGCACAGAAGCTGTTTTAAAAGTGATTCCAATGAATCAGGAAGGGGAATTGCTGATGGATGAATACGACAAACTGCTTTCGAATAAAACAAAACTGGTTTTTGTAAACCACGTTTCCAATGCTTTGGGAACCATCAATCCGATTAAAGAAATTATTGATAAAGCGCATAAATTTGGTGCGGCGGTATTGATTGACGGCGCGCAATCTTGTCCGCACATTAAACCTGACGTACAAGCATTGGATGTAGATTTTTACGTAGTGTCTGCACATAAATTATGCGGCCCAACCGGTGTCGGCATTTTATACGGAAAAGAGGAATGGCTCAACAAACTGCCGCCGTATCAAGGCGGCGGAGAAATGATTAAAGAAGTGACTTTTGAAAAAACAACCTATGCCGATTTGCCTTACAAATTTGAAGCGGGAACACCAAATATTGCCGGCGTCATCGCGTTTGGAACCGCCATCGATTATATGAACGGCATTGGTTTCGACAACATAGCCGAATATGAAAACGAATTGCTTCAATATGCAACAAAAAAATTATTGCAAATTGAAGGATTAAAAATTTATGGAACTTCGGAAAATAAAACTTCGGTTATTTCATTCAATATCGATGAAATTCACCCGTATGATATTGGCACAATCATCGATAAATTAGGCGTTGAAGTGAGAACTGGCCACCATTGCGCGCAACCCATCATGGACTTTTATAAAATTCCGGGAACTGTGCGCGCTTCTTTTTCATTTTACAACACTTTTGAAGAAGTTGATGTATTATACAACGCATTAATAAAGGCAAAAACGATGCTTTCATAAGTATTAAACCTAATACGACATTCTAATAATACCTAGTTGAATTTTATCATCTAGGTATTTTTTAATCAAAACTTTTAATTTTTTATTGTCTTTTAACTTTTTATTAATGCTTTAGGCACATCTCCAAATGTTATTATTTGGCCAATTTATTAATCAACCTTAATCCAATTAACAATGAAAAAATTATTTATTTCTTTAGGTATTTTAGCTTTAGCGGTTGTCGCTTGTTAAAACAATAACGAAGCAATTCCAAACCAAGAAGCCACCGTTGACATGAGCGATTTTTATGTGTACACTTCTGACGATGTCTCTGCAAAAAGCACCAAAGAGGCCAAAACGACAGAATGAGAACTATTTTTGGAACTTGTGGTTCAAGAGAAAGTTTTGTTCAGTAATCAGATTTGTTTTAAAAAATTAAAAAGGTGCTTTACATCACCTTTTTTTATATCTTTATAATTAAATCCTTCAATATGAAACCATTTAAAATGACTTTAATTTTACTGTTTGCATCTTTAACTTCTTGCCAAAGCCAGGATAAAAAAGACAGTATTTCACTAAACTATAACGCACAAACAAGAGGATTTCAAATGGCCATTCAAATGGAAAACAACTTGATTGAAGTTACAAAAAACAACGAAACACATCAAATTGAACTGACTGATATTCAGCTAAATGAAATCATTGAAATGGTTAAAAAAATTGATTTCGCCCTTATAAAAAGCAATGTCTCTATTGATGATCTTGCGGTGGACAAAGCCATTAAAGGCGAATTTGAACTTAACTTAAACGGCAAAATTTATGCTTTTGAGTTTGACCACCACAATGCGCCGGAAAGCATTCAAGAATTGCTGAACAAACTGCAAAGCTTTGTTGTCTCAGAAGAATAAATTTTTATTATTATTTTATAACCAGCAATAAATCGATTTTTTACATTCTGCACTAAAAAATAATTAAACGTATCTTTGCCGCTCATTAAAAACGTGCTGTTTTAACGTTTAGGAAACTAAGTCATTAAAAATGCGCTATATAAAATAGCAAAATGTCTAAATTGCCTAAAAACCACAAATTCATCGATCTTTCAGATTATGGAAGGCCTGCAGCCAGAATTATCGCAAATTCGCTTAAAGAAACTTCAATCACCCCAATTCATGTAACTGTTTGGTTTATTATTTCGGGATTAATTGCCATTGCCTGCATGCTTTATGGTTCTTATTGGGCCGCCGCTTTTTTCCTGATTTTAAAATCGGTTTTGGATGCCGCCGATGGCGAGTTGGCGCGCATAAAAAAAACGCCTTCTTATACAGGTCGCTATTTTGATTCGGTTGCCGACATCATTTTGAATTTCTTTATTTTTTTGGCGCTTTGGCAGATCACTGATTCACGTTTAATTTACGCTTTAATGGCTTTTGTCGGAATTCAATTGCAGGGAACTTTGTACAATTATTACTATGTTATTCTCAGAAATAAGTTTAACGGCGATACCACAAGTCGTGTTTTTGAAGATAAAACACCCATCGCAATGAAAGGAGAAAATCAGCGCAATGTGAATTTTCTTTTTGCGCTTTATAAGCTGCTTTATGGCATTTTCGATAAAACAATCTATTTTTTGGATAAAAAAGCGACAGCCAGCAAACCTTTCAACAAATGGTTTATGACAGCGGTTTCCACTTTTGGGCTGGGGTTTCAGTTGCTTGTAATTTCTGTAATGTTGGTGTTGGGCTGGGCCACATTTATCATTCCGTTTTTCATTAGTTATACCGCAATGATATTTGTTTTTATCGGCATCAGAAAAGCGCTTTAATTATTGAAATTGAGAAGAATTCAAAAGAATATTTTAATTAAAAAAGTGGCTTATCCTGATTGATATAGCCAAAATCTTCCAGTAATTTTCCCTTTTTTGAAGCTTCAACGGCCAATACGTCACAGCGTTCATTTTGCAAATGGTTATTGTGTCCTTTCACCCATTCAAATTTTGTGTTGTTAGGATTGTAAATCGCTAAAAACCGCTTCCATAAATCGGGGTTTTTTACCCCTTTAAATTGTTTTTTATGCCAGCCGAAAAGCCATTTTTTTTCTACGGCATCCACCACATATTTTGAATCGGAAAAAATAGTGATTTCCACATCGGTGGTTTTCATATTTTCCAGCGCAACAATTACGGCCAGCAACTCCATGCGGTTGTTGGTGGTTTTTTTATAGCCTTCAGAAAACTCTTTACGATATGGTTTTCCTACCCATTCCATCACAATACCGTATCCGCCGGGACCCGGATTTCCGCTGCAGGCGCCATCGGTATAAATATGTACTTTGGGTTTATCAGGCATTTTCAAGGATTGCTTTTTCAATGACTTTCGGGAAATATTCGTATTCTAATTTGTGGATTTTTTCTGCAACGTCTTCAGGAGAATCACTTTCCAAAACCTCAAAACTTTTCTGAAAAATAATGGCGCCTTCATCATAATTTTCATTCACGTAATGAATGGTGATGCCGGTTTGCTTTTCCCTGTTTTCAACAACGGCATTGTGCACATGCATTCCATACATGCCCTTTCCGCCATATTTTGGCAACAAGGCCGGATGAATGTTGATGATTTTATTTGGAAAAACTTCAATTATTTTTGCTGGGATTTTCCATAAAAATCCGGCCAAAATTAAATAATCTGCATTTTCTTTCAAAAGATTTAACACTTCATCAGTAGCAATAAAATCATTTTTGTCAAAACTTTTGTTCGGGATTCCCAAACGGATCGCTCTTTCCAAAACTTTAGCCTCTTTTTTATTTGACAGCACAAGAACAACCGAAATTGCATCGCTGTTTTTAAAATAGTTGATCAAATTTTCAGCATTGGTTCCGGATCCTGAGGCCAGTATAGCAATACGTTTCATCTGCTTAATTTTTTATTTTTTAGTGGGAGCAGATGCTGTTCGCTATGAATCATTCCTTTGCACATCAAAATTTGTAATGCTCGTTTCATTTATGTAAATTATTATCTTCTTTGAAACAACAAATAAAATGAATTATACCCAACAATTATGGGGTAAATAAAAAAACTTTGCCTAATTTTAAAACATTGAATTTGATCTTTTATGAATTAAAAGATTTTGATTTAAATAAAGTTTTATATTTTTGCCGAGTAATTAAATTTAAAATAAAAGAATTATGTCAGACATTGCATCAAGAGTAAAGGCCATTATCGTAGATAAATTGGGCGTTGACGAAAATGAAGTAACAACAGAAGCTAGCTTTACTAACGACTTAGGAGCAGACTCACTTGATACTGTTGAGTTAATCATGGAATTCGAAAAAGAATTTGACATTCAAATTCCAGACGATCAAGCAGAAAACATTGGCACTGTAGGTCAAGCAATTAGCTACATAGAAGCCGCAAAAAAGTAATTTAAAATATGGAGATTAAACGAGTAGTTGTAACTGGACTTGGTGCATTAACGCCTATTGGCAATAATATTGAAGAATTTTGGAACGGGCTTGTTAACGGTGTTAGCGGGGCAGCTCCAATAACTCATTTCGATGCAACCAAGTTCAAAACTCGTTTTGCCTGTGAACTCAAAAATTTTGATATTAATCAATTTTTTGACAGGAAAGAGGCCCGTAAAATGGACAGATTCACCCAGTACGCCATGGTTGCTGCTGATGAAGCCATTGTAGATTCAAAATTAGATTTAGAAAAAGTAGATAAAGATCGTGTTGGTGTTATTTGGGGCGCAGGAATTGGCGGACTGGAAACTTTTCAAAATGAAGTTTTAACTTTTGCCGAAGGTGATGGCACTCCAAGATTCAATCCTTTCTTTATTCCTAAAATGATTGCGGATATTGCACCCGGTCAAATATCGATCAGATATGGATTTAGAGGTCCAAACTTCGCAACGGTATCTGCTTGTGCATCATCTTCAAATGCGATTATTGATGCCTTAAATTATATTCGCTTAGGTCACGCTGATGTTATGGTTTCCGGTGGTTCAGAAGCTACTATAACCATAGCTGGAATAGGCGGATTTAATGCTTTACAGGCGCTTTCAACAAGAAATGATGATCCGGCAACTGCCTCAAGGCCATTTGACAAAGACAGAGATGGTTTTGTTTCGGGAGAAGGAGCGGGCGCACTTATTTTAGAAGAGTACGAACACGCAATTGCAAGAGGCGCAACAATTTACGCTGAACTTGCTGGTGGTGGTTTATCTGCCGATGCTTATCATATCACTGCACCGCATCCAGAAGGACTGGGAGCCATCAATGTGATGAGAAACTGCTTAAGAGATGCTGGTTTAAAACCGGAAGATGTTGATGCTATTAACATGCACGGAACTTCAACGCCGCTTGGCGATATTGCAGAAACCAAAGCAATTTTAGAGGTTTTTGGTAAACATGCTTACACCATAAACATCAATTCAACCAAGTCAATGACCGGTCATTTATTAGGTGCTGCCGGGGCTGTTGAAGCAATTGCTTCAATCTTGGCAATAAAATACGGAATTGTGCCGCCTACCATCAATCATTTTACAGATGATGATCAAATTGACAGTAAATTAAACTTTACGTTCAATAAAGCACAAAAACGCGAAGTGAAGGTTGCCATTAGCAACACTTTTGGATTTGGAGGACACAATGCCTGTGTGCTCTTTAAAAAACTTGATTAACAGCAATACTGAATGGGTTTCATTCGAAAAATAATTTCTTCCCGTCCTAAAAAAAGTGAGGACGTTTTTTATACTGATTTAAGTAAAATCTTAGGATTTAAGCCTAAAAACATTACCCATTATCAAAAAGCCTTTGTTCATCGCTCCATCAAAGAGTTCGATAAAAAAACTGGATTTCCTTTAAATTACGAACGTCTTGAATTTTTAGGCGATGCCATTCTCAGCACTGTTATAGCCGCACATTTATTTCATGTGGTTCCTTCAGGAGACGAAGGTTATTTAACCCAGATGCGATCAAAAATAGTAAGCAGAGAGCACCTTAACGAACTGGGAAGAGACTTGGATTTGTTGCGATTTATCAGAAGCAACGTCATCCTTTCAAACTTTGGGGAAAATGTTCACGGAAACATATTTGAAGCTTTGGTAGGCGCTATTTATTTGGACAGAGGATACTCCTATTGCGAAAAATTTATCAACAAAAGAGTCATTGTTCCTTATGTTGATATTCTAAAACTTGAAGGTAAAATTACCAGCTACAAGAGTTTGTTTATTGAATGGTGCCAAAAGAAAAAGAAGGAACTGGTTTTTGAAGTTTATGAAGATTCAGGAAATGACGCCATAAAACAATTTAGCGTAAAACTTTTTTTAAATGGTGAGCTTATCGCCAAAGGAAGAGCAACTTCAAAGAAAAAAGCGGAAGAAGTTGCCGCAAAAAGAGCCTATTATGCTCTTCAAAACGAATTTACCATAGGCTAATCCAACTCACGAATACGATTTCGTAATATTATTAGTTACTGTAATTAAACAATGGTATTTTTGCCGAACTAAATTTTACAGCTTTTTATGCAACTATTATCGTTTGATTTAGAAGATGATTATTCATTAATTGGCATTCATTCAACTGAAGAAGATTATAGATTGGCTTATCTTTTAAACAGTTTTTTAAAATTTAAACTGACGCGGCATAAAGATCATTTAGATTTTCAAGACTCAACTGCTGAATTTCCTTTGTTTGAATATAAAGACGAGTTAAATTTTATCAATTACTATTTAATCAACAACAAATATGTTGCGCTTGTTGACAACCAATACAAAGAAGGTTTATTTGGCGGAAATTACAGCACAACTTCTTATCTGATTCCCGAAAAAAAGAAAGTCGACTTTTTTTTAAAAATTGAAGGATGCAATAACGAAGATTTTATTCAAAATTTAGTGATTGAACTAAAAAAAATAAGTCAAATAATAACCTCATACGCGATAGAAACAACCACCTTAAAATCGAAAGAAAATCTCATATTTTAATTATGAAAAAAAATAGAAAACGCACAAAAATTGTAGCAACGCTAGGGCCTGCATGCAACTCTGCAGAAATAATGGAAAACATGATGGAAGCCGGCGTAAATGTATTCCGGGTTAATTTTTCTCATGCCGATTATGCTGATGTAGAAGAAAAAATTAAAATAATCAGGGAAATTAACGTGCGCCGCGGATTTCATGTGGCCGTTTTGGCCGATTTACAAGGCCCAAAATTGCGCGTTGGCGTTATGGGCGATGGCGTATTCCTGAATCTTGGCGACACATTTACCTTTACAACCGTAAAGTGCGAAGGAACACAAGAAAAGGCTTTTATGACCTATAAAAGATTCCCAAAAGACGTGCAGGTTGGTGAGCATATTTTGGTTGACGACGGTAAATTATTGTTTGAAGTTACCGCAACCGACAGAGATGCGGAAGTTACCACCAAAGTTTTGCGCGGCGGTTATTTAAATTCTAAAAAAGGGGTGAACTTGCCCAACACAAAAATATCCTTGCCTGCACTTACAGAAAAAGATATTGAAGATGCCTTATTTGCCATTAAAATGGAAGCCGACTGGATTGCGCTTTCTTTTGTGAGAACTCCTGAGGATTTAATTCAACTAAGGGATTTAATAGCGGCAAATTCTCCACATAAAATTCCAATCATCGCAAAAATTGAAAAACCTGAAGCGGTTGCAAACATTGATAAATTAACGCCTTACTGTGATGGATTAATGGTTGCTCGCGGCGATTTAGGTGTTGAAGTTCCAATGGAAGAAGTTCCTTTAATTCAAAAAAGACTGGTTTTAAAAGCCAAAAAAGCACACATTCCGGTAATCATCGCCACGCAAATGATGGAAACGATGATCACCAATCAGGTTCCTACAAGGGCCGAGGTGAACGATGTGGCCAATTCTATTATGGATGGTGCCGATGCCGTAATGCTGTCCGGAGAAACTTCTGTAGGGGCGTTTCCGTTAGAGGTTATCAAACAAATGCGCAGAATTATTGAAAGTGTTGAAAATTCGCCATTAATTAAAATTCCAGATCAATCTATCGGATGCATTAATGAGCGTTACATAACCAAAGTAATCTGCCATCAGGCTGCAATACTTGCTGATGCCATTTCTGCGGAAGTGATTACAACCCTAACAGATACAGGCTATACCGCTTTCCATATTTCTTCATGGAGACCAAAATCGAATATTTTGGTGTTTTCTTCAAACAGAAGAATTTTGGCGATGCTCAATTTGTTATGGGGCGTAAAAGGAGTCTTTTACGACCGTTTTGTGAGCACCGACGAAACCATTGAAGATATCAATAGAATGGGGTTTGAAAGAGGCTATTTAAAAGAAGGCGATTTCGCGATAAACATCACTTCTATGCCTGTTAAAGAAAGAGGAATGGCAAATACGTTGCGCATTACCCAATACAAATAAAACTTTAACTAAAAAGTACTTAAAGTGCCTAAAGTTTAGAGTACTTAAAGTTGAAAAACAATATATAGGTTAAATCATTAATTGTGTGGTAAAAATTCTTTGCAATTCAATAATCACAATCTAAATGGGACTTAACAAACAGGTCGCCCCGATGGGGCTTGTTTTTAATGAAAATCTATTTTCTACAAACAGGCCGTCCCGATGGGACTAAAAAAGCTCCGTAGGAGCGAACTGTTTATAGAAAAAATACATAACTCCAGTGATTAAAGCCCCGCCGGGGCGACCTGTTTGTTTTAAAAAACTTAAACGGACTACAATGTCCATAGATGATAAAAATAAAATGTATTTATTACCAACAAATATGAGTATTCCTTAAATTAGGTATTTTAGGCACTAATTTAATTATTGCTTTTAAGCATCGCATACAATCCAAAAGAAGCCAACCAATGGGCTCCGGCATATTCGCCTGAGTCCATTTTTTCATAGCTGTACTGAAAATGTTTGTTTGCCAAATTGATCATTTTTTCGTTATCTAAAGCCTTTCCAATTTCATATAAACACCAAGCGCGGCTAAAATTAAGTCCGTCCAAATGTGCCAATTTTCCGTCTGATCGGTCGGTAACTTCGGCAACTTCCAAATACTTGGCAGGATTGTTTCTGAAGTCGGGCAAAAAAGCATCAAACCAAACTACAAACTCTTCCTTTGGCAACACTTTCAACATCAACGAGGCTTCCTGCAAACAAGGCGATAAAAAATCGAATCCGCCAGGTTCCCAGGTAACCGGGCAGCCTTGATCGCTCATATAATAGGTTTTTGCTTTTTCAGTGATCAGCAATGCCAATTCCGGGGAATATTTTTTGGCATAATCCAAGGCCAAAGACAATCCGAAAGCTGTGTTTGGGTGTTCTCCAACCCGAATCGGATAATTTAGTTTCGGTAAAAATTCCATATATTTTTTTTCGATGACTTCTACCAAAGGTTTTAAATCTGCGTACATCAATTTGGCCTCAGGATTGTCCCAATCCCGCAAGGTTTCCGCAATTTTCAACAACCAGGCCCAGCCATAAGTGCGTTCAAAATTTTTGTTGTGTTCATCATCAAAATAGTCAACTTCCTGTAAAATATTTTCTTTGGTGATGGTGGTTTTAAGTTTCTTCAAAATCGCCTCATTGTGCTCAAAATTGGGCAATTCCTTCATAATATTGAGCAAAGTCCAATGTCCGTGAACCGAAGAATGCCAGTCGAAACAGCCGTAAAATGTGGGATGCAACTCGGAAGGTTCTTTTAAATAGGATTTATTTCCCAACACCTGCCCCAAATTATTCGGATATTCCTGCGCTATGCATTCAAAAGCAAAATGATATAAATAATTAGCGCTTTTATCGTTTAATTCGGGTTTTAAATAAACCGTTTCATCCACAAATTCGTCTTCTTTTTTTTGTTTTTCTTTGCAGGAAAAAAATACATTGGTTAAAAAAATTAAAATAATTACTTTTTTCATATTTAAAATTTGATGTTGGTTTTTATGATGGTGGCGTCATTCAGCACAAAAGGCATTGGCATCATAATTTCGGTTCTTGGCGTTATTTTGAATTGCGGATTGGTGAACAAATCGTATTTCGATTCCAAAATATCAATATCCAGCACTTGATTTTTATCGACCGTAAATTCAATGTCGATAATTTCGTCTTTGCCGGTTCTGTAAAAATTCATAATGGTGCCTTTTTCCACTGAAAAAACAAACTCGCCGTCTCTCTCGTTTTTAACCGACTCCTTATTTACCATAAACGATTTAAAATGGATTGGCGTTTTGGTCATCAACTCAATTTTATCGGCATTTCGAGGTGACTCAATACGTAAAGTCAGTTTTCTGTCGGCGCCAACAATGGTGTCCAAAACGATTGAAATTATTGGTTTTTGCATATTTATGACGGCTGCTTTTGCGTGCATTTGAATGCTCGTTTTGTATTTACTTGCCGTTGTGTTACCGTCGTAACTGCCTTTCGTTGGATTTTCACCCAAGAATTGTTTGGTAAAATCATCTGTTTTCGCATTGTAACTCGCCCAATATGCTTCATTTTTATTGCTGTCGAAAACATACAAAACGCTGTTGGGTTTTTTGCGGTCAATACTGTATCCCGAATATATAGAAGCAGAAATCAACGCCATAAAACCAATGAGCAAAAATATCAAACTTAGCTTTTTATGGTCTTTGTATTGCGCAAAAACCGGCACCAAAAATCCGAACAGCAAAACGGTAAAAACTGCCGAAACCACCAACATTTTAAGTCCGAGCCCAACTGGAAACATTTTCACCAAAGGCGCAAATATAATAAGCACTGGAATGCTGAACAGCGTAAAAATTAACACGGTATCAACTTTGGAAATCGAAAATTTAGCAATCATAAATATGCCAAATAAAAATAAGACCGGCAGTATAAAAAATCCCGCGCCAGGCAAATAAAACGCAACAAATCCGTTGATCACCAGCCATAAAAATAAAGGAGCCACGGATAAATCCTGCTTGGTTCTTTTGATGAAGTAATCTTTGTAAATCCAAAAACATATTGCCAGTGTCAACGCCACAAATGCGGCGATATAGTAATAACCATTATAGGTAAAACCGTGCAAAATATCGTTGTATTGCGGATGGATTTTCAATAACAATTTCCACCCAAAAAATGCCAATGCGGCTGATGTCAGCAATGAGAGCGTAAACGGATAAAACCCTTTTACAATTCCCTTAACGGTCAATTTCTTTTTTAACACGCCCATAAAAAGCATCACCAAAAATAAGATGGCGCAAACAACAAATATTGGAATTACCCAAGAAAACGGATAAAAAACCAATCCAAAATAAGGGAAATTAAAATACACATAATCTGTTTCCGATTTCAAGTTATCCAAATCGGCATTGGCAAAATAATTCAGTGTTGAAGTTAAATAAGACGTTTGGTGATTGAAAGTATTCATGTTCATTCGCTCATAAGAATCCTGAACCGTGTGGTAATCAAAATGGTCATCAATAAAGGCAAAATTATAGCCATCAATATTTGCGTCTTCCCTAAAAACGGTTAAATCGGTGTCGTTTGGCAACATTTTATAAATGCTGTACATTAAAGAAGTGGCCACCGGATAAGGGGTGTTTGCCTGTTGAAAAGCTTCGATTAATTTTTTGTTTCCTCCGTTGGTTTCCAAAAGCATATAACTTGGACCGCCGCTTCCGCGGGCTTCAAAATTCAATACCAATCCAACCTCTTTTGCCCAAGGATGATGATTCACAAAAGCGTTGGCTCCCAACAATCCCAATTCTTCGGCATCGGAAATGCAAATAATAATATCGTTTTTAGGAATTTCCTTTTTCGCCAAAAAAGCGCGAACGCCTTCCAAAATAACCACCACACCGCTTCCGGCATCACTTGCGCCCAAAGAAGAATGCGGATTGGAATCGTAGTGCGAAAGCAACAGCAAGGCTTTTCCGTTTCCGCTTCCCTTAATTCGCGCTAAAATATTTTTATTGTTTGTGGCCGCTCTCCATTTCAGGTTCACCGCCATTTGTTGCTGAATTTCAACCTGCAATCCTAATTTTTCCAATTCGGAAACCAGGTAATTTCTGACAGTTTCATGTTCTGGCGAACCTGTAAAATGAGGTTTTTTGGTAATTTCTTTTAATTGCAGCAACGCTTTTTCGGCAGAAAACTCGGTTAATGAACTGGTTTTTCCAATTTTTGACGAAGACATTAAGGAATAAAAACTGTAAAAAATTGTGAATCCTATTACGAATAGTGATACAATTTGGTGGTATTTTTTCGGAATCATAATCTAAAAATTTCAATTATTTAAATTTAGTTTATTTTTTAGATTATCAAAATTTAAATTGACAATCTGTTAAAATTTTTCAAGGTAATTAACAAATTATTAAAACATACGTAACATCTTTTGTTTTTTAATCTTTTATATTTGCCAAATATTTTTTTATTTCAACCCTTATGGACAGAAGAAAATTTTTTAGAAACGGTTCGCTTTTCGCGCTTGGAACTTCCTTGTTAAATCCCTTTGATATTGCAGCTTCCTCGTTAGATTTTGACGACAAAAAGCGCAATAAAAAAGCCAAAAATATCATTGTTATCGTGAGTGACGGAATGAGTGCCGGCACTTTGAATATGGCCGATATTTACCTTTCAAGAAAAACAGGAAAAGGAAGCAATTGGTTGCAATTGTATAAAGACAATCGCGTAAATCGCGCCTTAATGGATATGGCTTCGGCAAATTCTATCGTAACCGATTCCGCAGCGGCAAGTTCTTCCTGGGGTGGTGGCGTCAGAATCAACAATGGCGCTTTAAATATTGGTCCAAACGGAGAAGCGCATTTGCCTATTTGGCAAAAGTTTAAAAAAGCCGGTAAAATGACTGGCTGTGTGACCACGGTTCCAATTACGCACGCAACTCCGGCCGGATTTTGCATCAACAGCAAAAGACGAAATGACCAAGATTTTATCGCCGAAGAATATTTACAGCAAGGATTTGATGTGATGATGGGTGGCGGAAATAATTATTTTGCTGCTGAACACAGGATAGACAAGCGCGATATGTACCAAGAATTTGAAGCTAAAGGATATCAAGTGGTGAAAACAAGAACTGAAATGCTTGCCGCCAATAGCGGAAAACCAATTTTAGGCGTTTTTTACAACGACGGACTTCCCTATTCAAAAGACAGAGAAAGCAATAAAGAACTTACAGAAAAAATTCCAACTTTGGGTGAAATGACTCAAAAAGCCATAGAAATGATGAAAAATCATCCTAAAGGCTTTGTGCTTCAGGTTGAAGCAGGAAAAGTGGATTGGGCAGCGCACGGAAACGATATTGCCGGCTTACTTTACGATCAGGTTGCGCATGATGAAGCCATAAAAGTGGCCATCGATTTTGCTGAAAAAAATAACGATACCTTGGTCATCATAACCACAGATCACGGAAATGCAAATCCGGGAATTATTTATGGCAAAAATGCCAATGAAAATTTTGACACCATCCAAAACTATAAACATACCAACGAGTGGATTTTAAACGGCTTTGGAAAGGAAACCTCCATTTCACAGGCTAAAGAACGTATTGAATACGCCAATAAATTTACGCCGACCGATGAGGAAGCCAAATTGATATTGGGATATTACAGCGACTTAAAAGCGACTGAAGACGGTTTATACAATCCAAAACATTTGCCTTTTGAAACCTTTGCACAAATCCAAAAACAACACAATTCCGTGGGTTGGATCAGTATGGACCATTCTGCCGATTATGTGGAATTGGCACTATTTGGACCCGGAAGCGATTTGTTAAAACCCTTCATCAAAAATACCGACTTACACTTTTTAATGTTGGAAGCCGCCGAAGTGGAAAATAAATTTTAACAAGATTTACCGTCTGCTCAATGGCATAAAGTTAAGACATTTAAGCATTGTTTTTGTCCTTCCGAGGTACGAGGAATCTCATCATACGTGCTCATTTGTTGCGATTCCTCCTTTGTCGGGCACGAGCGATAGCGAACTGGCGAAGCAATGACAAATATTTCCTTAACTTAATGACATTGCGCCACTGGCGCGAGCGCCTAGCTCGTTCTTTTGCGAACTGATGAAATTATGTAGAAACGGGCTGGAATTTTGCGCTATTCTGGGGAATCTCTGAATTACATAAAATTCATTTTCGTATCGAGCTTCTTAATTTTGTCACCATTTTTGCAGAAAAGGCAAAAATGTCGCCAAAACCCAATTCAATTTTATTTTTAACCCAGCGTTAAAACACTGGGCTAAAAACAAATCTCGCTCTAGCGAAAAAAAAGGTTATTATTTATTCTTTTTTAATCAACAAATAATAATCGTTTTCCAAAGCCAAATAACCTTGATCATAAATGTAAAAATAAGTGTTGCCTGTTTTTGTGGTATAAATTGAGGTGAAATAATTAAAATCGAAATTCCCGTCCAGCAGTTTTCTTCTGGTGACTTTGGTTTTACCCGATTCGTTCAATTCAGAAAGTAATCGGTGATTTTTTTTTAGCCAGTTATTGGTGTTTCTGATTAAATTTTTGCTGTCTTTGTCAACTTTGTTGTTGTAGCTGTTTCGGCAATAATCCGAACAGAATTTTTTATCGATTCTCCCGCTAAAAGGTTCATCGCATTCCAAACATTTTGTTTTCATAGTAATTTTTTTATTTTTTAATTGTTGTCCGATTAAAATTTTTAATACAAACAGGTCGCCCCGATGGGGCTTTAA
>JAUYUA010000053.1 GCA_030694935.1 Lutibacter sp.
GAATTTTCCCAACAGCCAGCCGCCAAGAGGTACCAATAAAATACCAGAGCCGGCATAATTCAACGTGGCTTTTAGTCCGAACGTTCCCAAAAAGATAGCGATAGCGACTTCATTTACCAAAGGTGAAGTGATTAAAAACGAAAAAGTAACGCCCAAAGGAATGCCTCCTTGCACAAAACCAATGAACAATGGAACCGATGAACAAGAGCAAAATGGTGTGATTGCGCCAAATATAGAAGCAAAAAAGTACTCTAAGCCATAAAGTTTTTTACGGTTCAGATAGTTTTTTAATTTTTCAACAGGGAAATAGGTATTGACAATTCCCATCAAAAAAACAATCACAAAAAGTAAAATTAAGATCTTCAGGGTATCATAAACGAAGAAATTAAGGGCTGTGCCCAAATGGGTTGTGGCGCCAATTCCAAAAACCGAATAAATTAGCCAATCTGCTAAATGCTGTATCCAATCAAACATTGTTTTTCATTTTAATGCTAGGATTCATTTAAAAATACGGCTTAATTCTAATAAGAACAGCAATTTATATAGCTTTATTTTGGGCCTGACTGCCTTTTTGGTTGGCGTTCCCCGCCAGCTGGCGGGGCGGGCTTTTCATTACAATCTTTTTTGATTCCCCAAAAGGGCGAATCAAAAAAGGATGAATTTATCCTGAGCGGAGCCGAAGGACTGCAATCCCTAACGCAAATGCTGTTATAAATAGAACTTAGCCAAAAATACTTATTTCAAAACATCATTTAATAATTTCTTGGCAAGCTCCCAATTTTCTTTATTGACACAGTATTTAACGGTAGGGGGCGTTATGGTTCCCTTAATTAAACCGGCATCTTTTAGCTCATTTAAGTGTTGTGAAAGCGTTGATTTTGCGATGGGCAGTTCTTCGGCCATATCGCCGTGAAAACAGCAAGCTTGCGAATTTAGCAATTGTAAAATGGCAATCCTGACAGGATGCCCCAATGCTTTTGCAAATCGCGCCATCTGTTCTTGTTCTGCGGTAAAATAATCCGATTTTGAAATGGTTTTCATCTAATTTTTTAATTATTCGTAAATATACGAACAATAATTAAAAAAAAGTATTTTGCTGCAGAAAAAAAATGGTTATTGAATGCAGGAACATTATTCTTTAAATTTTATAAAGTGTTTATTTCCAAATAGTGTCCTCAATTCTTTTTAATCTATACTTTCCATCTTTCAATTTTTCAACCAATAATATTGACTAAAAAGTGTATTTTAGCAAATCAATCTAATAAAACACAACCCATGAAAAAACAACTTTTCTTAATTGTAGCCTTATCTTTTTTAATTTCTTCGAATACCTGCTTCAAAAATGAAGTAAAAGACAATGGTCTAGAAAAAGTAATTGTTGAAAATGACAGCACTTCAACGAAAGAATTTTGGAACAAGTTAAAGGCTTTAAACGGAAAAGCATTTGAGGGACAATTGGTGAGCGCTCCTGCCAACGATGATTTTGCAGGCAAAAAATTGGTGATGCACGTGCTTGCCGCTGATGACGAAACCATCTTAATTCCATTTAATGTGGGCGACAATCGTTCAAGAACCTGGATTTTGAAATACAAAAACGGACGCATTGAATTAAAACACGATCACCGACATGAAGATGGCAGCCAGGATGAAGTAACCATGTACGGCGGAACATCCACAAATTCAGGAACTCCCAAAATGCAAGTATTTCCGGCCGATCAAGAAACTGTATCCGTGATTCCTGCCGCTTTTTCAAATGCTTGGTGGATTACCGTTGACGGCACTGCTTATACTTACAACTTAAGACGCTTGGGCTCCGACAGGGTATTTACCGTTTCTTTCGATTTAACCAAGGAAGTTGAAATTCCAAAACCATCTTGGGGATGGGAGGAATTTAAAAAAGGCTAGAAGACCGAAGACGGAAGTCCGAAGACGGAAACTTGCCAACCGGAGGCAGGACCGAAGACCGATCCCGAGCTATCGGGACCGAAGACTATGTTAAAAGTTGAACTATTAAAGTTAAGAAATGTTTTCCTTTCACAGTCAAATCAAACTCCCTTTCCTTAGGAAAGTTTACCTGCCGCGGTAGGGGTTGGGGATAGGAATCTAATCCGTTGTAAAACTCCAAACCTGGCCTATTGTTTGTCCGCCGTAGTTGTCTTTCACCGTCACTTTCCAGTAATATTTTGTGGAAGCGGAAAGCGCAGTTGAATATGTTTTTACGCTGTGATTTGGTAATGATACTTTTGGCAAGTTGTTCTTTTCTGTTTCTGTTCCAAAATACACATCATAAGTAAGAGTATCGCTGGTGTCAACATCGCTCGCCGTCCACTCTAAAATTACATTAAGTTGAGTAATAGGAGAGTAGTCAGCTGGTTTTACAACTTTATTCAAAGCCGGACTCACCAATACCGGTGAAAATGGCAAATGGTTTGTGATACCAACGCCTTCTGTGTATAAATTGAAGGTTGATGAATAATTGCTTGACGCATTTTTACTGTCGGTTGCTTTCACCCTCCAATAATAGGCAATTCCTTTTTCCAAAGTAATTGATTTGCTGGTGGTGGTTGAGGTTTGCGTATGTGAAACCGGTGAAAACAACGTGTTTTTGGCCACTTGTATTTCATAGGTAATAACACCACCCTCAGCATCTGTTGAAGCATTCCATTGAAAATTCACCACATTATCAATACACAACAAATTATTGGTCGGATAGGTCAATGATGGAACTGTTGGTGCTGTATTAACAGGTGTCGGGGCTGGATCGTCTCCGCCGCCGCACGACCACAAACTGATGCTTAATACGGCGATATATAATAGATTTCTCATTGGTTTATTGTTTAATAATTTTCAGGGTTACAGGTTGGTCTAAAAGCACTTTTGTGATATACACGCCCGTTGGTTTGTTCGCTAAACTTAACTGCACTTTTCCGTAAACAACCGGGTATTTTTTTGTTGAAATCAATTGCGAATTGAAGTTGTACAGTTCAACAATCACTTCTGTTTCTGATGTTGGAACCGTAATTTCAAAAGCGCCTTGGGTTGGATTTGGATACGCAAAAACACCGTCAATGCCATCGATGGTTTTTGCATAGATTCCTTCGCAGGAAACTGCCGTTTTAACTTCTAAAACATCACCGCCTTTTACATCAACAGAAAATATTGGTGCGCTCGTTTCAAATTGTTCCATTCCGTTTACAAAAACCGTAAATGGCGCGGTTCCTTTTTTAATTTCAACGGAAGCTTTGCCGGAAGTAATATTTACACTGGCCAAAATTTCTTCTCCGGCAATTACTTTAATTTCAAAACACTGTTCATAGGTTTCGCCTGAAACTGAAATGCAAATGGTATAAATTCCTGGCTGTAGCTTGTCAAGTGGCAAACTATTGCTAAATGTTTTATCGCTTATGTTTATGGGTGTTACGCCATCGGTTGAAATTCCGTTAATTTTAGCAATATAATTATGTATTTGTGTTGCCGAAATTGAGATTTTACCGTTGTTTCTGTCGGGACAGGTTTCACTGATAACTTCCACATTAAAATTGTTGGCAGGCAAGGTGAATATTGGGCAACCAGTGCTGTTTACGCTTGTTCCAGGAAAGGTGTTCGGACATAAATCTATGCTATCCGCAACGTTGTCGCCGTCGCTGTCGTCTAATGCCGTTCCGCCTCTTGGATCCAGTAGCTTTACTGTGGAATACATTTTGTATTCTCCGGGATTCAGCGTAATTGCCGTTGACAAGTTGGTGATATTTTTTTCTTCACCTGTAAAATACTCATGCCAAGTTCCTGTTTTTGTAAAATTGGCGGTGATGGGTTTAGCGGTGACATCAAAATTCCCCACTATAACCACATCTATTGAAGCGCCTCTTAACACAATTGATTTTGTTAAAGTATTTCCTGTATTCAACGTAAAATTGGTGGTGTTAAACACATCTGGATATTGTTTTTTAAAAGCGGTGAGCGTAGACCAGGTGTTGTAAATTTGTTTTCTGTTGGCATTGTTAACATAATCCCAATGAATTGGTTTTCTGCCAACCCTGTCGTTGAAATTAATACTGATGTCGTAACCAAGTTCCCCAAATTGCCAAATCATTTTTGGTCCCGGAATGGTGAAAAAGAACATTCCTGCAAGCTCTTGCCTAGCCAAAGCCACGGTTAAATTTTTAACGTTGTAAGTGCTGTTTGTGCTGTTTCCAAATTGCAGATTTTTATACATCAACCGTTCTTCATCATGGCTTTCCATATAGCCCACAACATTTGGATTGTTCCAATTTCTGTTTTTGTAGGAAATCCATGAAATATCTGAATCGGAAGCATAACCCATGGTATTTTGGTTGTAGCTGTGGTTCATATTTCCCCAAAGCATAATGCCATGATTTGCCAAAACGGTTTCTTCTAAATTTTCTGACAGATGTTCAAAAATCACATAAGGTTTGTTGGTCAGGTTGTTGCTCCAAACGTGATCGGCATAATTTTTTAGAATGGTAATGCGCGAAGCATCATAAGCACTTGCCCAATTTTCGGCACCATAATAAAGCGTATTCGAAAAACCTTTGGTGAAATCAAATCGAAATCCGTCAATTTTATATTCATTCATCCAATAACTTAAAACATCATTAAAAAACGCTTTGGTATAAGCCGATTCGTGGTCAAAATCGTAACCCCAGTGTGCATTGGTGTTGTCGACCAAATTATGATTTACGTTGTACCACGGATTGTTTGCGGCCGGTTTGTTTGCAGCGTTGTCCCAGTACATTTGAAGTAAGGGCGATTGACTGTAAGAATGGTTAAAAACAACATCGGCAAGCACGGCAATACCGCGTTGGTGGCATTCGTCCACAAATTTTTTAAAATCGTTTTTGGTTCCGTAGGCTTTATCCAGGGCCATATACAAGGCCGGATTGTAACCCCAGCTGTCGTTTCCTTCAAATTCATTTACTGGCATCAATTCAATGGCATTTACGCCAAGGGATTGCAGATAATCTAAATGAGTCAGGGCTTCATTATAAGAATCAGATTCCGTAAAATCACGGATATGCAATTCGTATATGATTAAATTGTTTTGCCCTGGTTTTATAAAATTAGTTACATTCCAAGTGTATGCAGGCTCATTTATTAAAAATGTTGAAACAAAGCCAGTGGTTAAATTGGTGGGGTAGGCCTTAAGGTTTGGATAATTTCCGGGTTTTATATATTGGTCATTTGAAGGATCCAATATTTTTTCTGAATAAGGATCGGCCACTTTAATGCTGTAATCTATAAAATATTGATAGGCATATTCTGTGTTGATGTCTAAAGCGGGAACTGTTAGCCAAAAATCCTCCCCGTCTTTTTTCATTTGGTAGGTGGCATTTAATGTCCAGTTGTTAAAATCCCCTAAAATTAACACGTCTGTTTTTAGTGGCGCTTTGAGCAGGAAAGTAACTGAATTGTCGGGGTTTTTATTGAAGCCATATTTTAAACCAGCAGGCTTTGTGGCATTCACTGTTGGTGTTTTTACGAAGATGTTGATCGTTGTTTCTTTTACTTCAGTGCCATTAGTGGCAACAGCTTTAAGGATTTGATTTCCTGCTGTGGCCAATAAATAAGAAGTTGAAATAACGGTGGCATTGGTCGCTGTTTTTATGGAGGTGCCATTCACAAAAAGTACTAAGTTGGAGGCTACAGAAGCTTCCGCTGAAATAGTGATGCTGCTGTTTAGGTTATAAGCGCTGTTGTTTGCAGGGTTGGTAAAAGTAACATTCAATCCTGCTGCATAAATGGGTATAAAAATATCTGGTCCATTTTTTGTGCTTCCGTCTGAAGATCTAAAAACAAAATTTAATTCTGTAATGGTAACAGTTGTAGCAACGCCGTAAAATCCATAAACCGTTGGCGTAATCACCAAGGTGTATAAATTGGCATTTGAAGTTGACCGGGTAAGTTTTGGCTGGGTGGTATTTGTGCCCCATGTTCCAATAACATTTGACCATCTAACGCCATTTGCCGTCACCCCTGTATGTGCGTAAACGTCACCGGTATAGCCGGCTAACGGAGTGCCTACAGCATTAAAAGTAACCGTAATTTGACTGTTTGCCGTAGGAATTGTTGGCACCGTGCTCACTTGTGAGAATAATAAGCCGGTACAACTTAAAAGAATAAATAGTAATGTTTTTTTCATGAGGTTTAATTTAATGACTAAATGAAATGAACCGGAACAAAGGTTAACCGGTTCATCACAAAAAGTATAAGTAGTAAAAGGCTGTCGGTTAAAACAGCCTTTTTTTATTTAATATTATTGCAATACAACGGAAATATTTCCTTTGTTAAAATTTACAATTATTTTATAACTTCCGGCAGCAGTTACCTTAAGATTATTCTCGTCATTTTGCTCAAGAACTCTGGAAGATACTTTGCTTTCGCCAAAGTCGTTACCCCAATCTCCGGCAACAGGAACAAATTTAAACTCGTCGTTTGCGCTTAGTGTTTGCGTAATTTCAAACACACCAGCAGAAGTTTGAGTAAATTGCGGGTTACCTGCAGTATTGCTCCATCCATTAAAACCACCTACCAAATACAGATTTGCAGGCGTTCCCGTAATTTTTGAAACGGTATAGCTCATCGTATTATAGTTAACAGCAACCACATATTTGCCTGCTTCGTAACCTGATAAGTTAGATTCTCCATCTTGAATGATACGTCCTGCATTGGCTGCATCTGCACCCCAATCGCCATCCCAGCTTCCAAGCGTAGGCAAAAATTTGAATTCAGCACCGGCAGGTAAATCCAACACAATGGAGTAAATTCCCAAACTTGCTTCAGCCATTGGTAAAGCGGTGGCGTTGTTCCATCCGTTAATCGAACCAACTACGTTTAAGCTTCCAATATTGGTAACTTTATATGTTAACGTGCCAAAATCTACAGTCACTAAATATTTTCCGGCAGCATAACCTGATAAGTTTTGTTCACCTTCCTGTATAATTTTCCCCTCATTTGCAGGGTCTTTTCCAAAATCTCCATTCCAGCCTGTATTGGTTGGCAAGAATTTAAATTCGGCACCAGCTGGTAAGTTTACAACAATGGTAAATACATTTCCAGATGATTTAAAGAACGGCAATGAAGTTCCCGGATCCCAGCCTGTTAAGGAGCCTACCAGGAATAAAGTATTTGGGGCAAGAACTTCAGTAACCGTATAGGTAAATGTATTTAAATTTACATACACTTTATATTTACCAGCAGTATAACCTCCAAGGTTTTGTTCTCCTTCTTGAATAAGTACGCCTGCATTAGCAGGATCTTTACCAAAGTCACCATCCCAACCTGTGTTTTGAGGTAAGAATTTAAATTCAGCGCCAGCAGGAAGATCAACGGTGATTTCAAATTCATTGAAACCAAGTCTGGTCATTGCCAATGCTTCAGCTGGTGTCCAATTTGTGATAGAACCAACCAAAAATAATTCCTTGAATTCAACCGTATAAGGGGTTAATATCACTGAAACCATATCAGAAATTTCGCCCATTGATATTTTGATGTCAATACTTTGGGTATCATCACCTTCAATTTCTAAAATATCAAGTGCTAAAGTATTTAATTCTAACACAGTCAAGCTAAAAAAGTAGGCTTCTGTTGTTCCGATAACAACAGGAGCAGCAAAATCGGTTCCGGTTAAAGCAACTTCAATTTTAAAAGTAGCTGCTGTGCCAACTAAAGTAGGAGCAGACCAACTAATTGTTAAACCCGGATTGGCGGTATTGGTATCATCAAGCACCACGGTAGATCCATTAACAGGATTGGTGATTGTAATGCCCTCTTGTGGAGGCAGTATTTCAAAGTTTTCATTGGCATCACAGGAATTAAATCCTATGATGACCAATGAAAGCAATACTATTTTATATATAAATTTCATATTATTTCAATTTAATTTTCTTAATTTTTAATCAATGTATACGTATACTCTCTTGGACTCGTTAAGTCTAGAATTACAGTATAATTTCCGGCCGCAGGTACTGCAATGTCAGACCCTCCGTACTCCAAAGAGCCATCAGCGCCATTATCTCCCAAGTTTACATCCCAGCTGTCATTAGCTCTGAATTTTATCTTATCGGCAGTTAAGTTCATTGTTATTGAAAGTGTTTTTGTGGCGGCATCATATACCATGTTTGTGTCACTGTCCCATCCGGTAGGTGTTGCATTTCCTATAAGTCCCCAACTCATGGGTGTTTCCGTATAACTCAAGGCAGGTAAAAATTGTAAAATTTCTGCATTACTGGTATTTGCTTTAATATAGTAATAACCAGCAGCAGCATTACAGTTATCTGCGGCATTTACTTTTAACTTCCCGGTAAATGTACCGTCATCACCCCAATTTAGATCCCAATTGAAATTCCCTAAGGCGTTTGGTGCAGTAAATTTATGGCCGCCATCTAACCAAACATATCCAACATAATCAGTTTTTCCGTAACCTGAAGCAGCCAATGTAGGTGCCGTTGCCGGATCCCATCCTTGGTGATTTCCAGGTACTGATATAAGAGGTAAATCGGTAGTGAATGGTGTCACTAAAATAGATATTACATCAGAAACTTGGGGCGTACTGCCTACTGCACCAACAGTGGAAGTAATCCTGACATCAAGTCCTTCTTGTGAAAAAGGAGTTAAGCCTGTGGCAACAACAGCGCCATTAAATTCACCAACATTCATGGAATAATTTGTTTTATTGGTTGAACCAACAACAAATGGTTCTGCAAAAGAAGTCCCTGCTTTCGCAAATTCCACTACATAAGTAATTTCAGTAGGAACGTCATAATCTGCACCATTCCAGGTTAATGTAAAAATGGTATTCGTTTGGTCTTCTTCAGGATTCAGCACATAAACTGTTCCTGCCTCAGGCGAGGTAATTTCGCCTTCGCCTTTCGGCGATATTGTCAATTGGTCTTGATCTTCATTGTCACACGAAAATGCAGCGACAGTTAAAGTTAACAAGAACAAAAATTTAAATATGTTTTTCATCTTAAATTTGATTTAATGTTAATAACCTGGGTTTTGGGTTAAATTAGGATTGGCAGCCAAATTGTTGGCCGGCATTGGATAGACATTAAAATGGCCCGGTAAAGCAATACCGCCTGGACTGCCACCTTTAAACGCCCAATTGTAAGTGCTGCCTGTAAATTTTCCAAATCTAATCAAATCCTGTCTTCTGTGTCCTTCCCAGTACAATTCTCTAGATCTTTCGTCAATTAAAAAGTCTAAGGTTAAGCTCGATGATGAAATTAATGATGAACTTGCTCTTGTTCTTAATAAATTAATATAATTAACAGCCTCTGCAGTTGTTCCTCCGGCACCACCTCTAACAACAGCTTCTGCAAACATTAAATAAATGTCAGCCAATCTGAACATCGGAAAATCAGTGTCAACAAAAGTTGGATTTGAACCTGCAACGCCTGTTGATGTTATATTTTTAAACTTAGTAATGATAAATCCTGAATCTCTGTCCCCAACATCTACAATATCAATATTTCTGTTTGCGGTAATCAAGGTATTTCTTTTGTCGGTTAAAGGAACAGCGCCACCTAAAAATTTATTGGCAAATTGCTTTCTTACTCTTAAGGCACCACCCCATCCTTGGGCTCCTAAAGCAGCAGCATTTTTTTCTAAACTTCCAACTTCACCATTAATAATTACGGTTGTGGCTCCATAGTTTTGGGTTACAACACCATCTGAAACAGTGGCGAAAATAATCTCGTTCCTGCCGGCTTCATTAAAGTCGTTATCAGCCAAAAAGTTATGGGAATAATTTGATGCCAATGAATAACCTGCTTGAATCACTTTTTTAGAATAAGTAATACATTCTGTGTTTTTATCAACGCCAATATAAACCTTTGCATTCAAGTAAATTTTAGCTAAAATGGTCCAAGCAACAGCTTTATCGGCACGTGCATATTCATTTTGTCTAGGGGCAACCAAATCACCTTCAATGGCTATCAGTTCTGATTCAATAAATTGAAACAATTGAGCTCTGTCATATTGCGGGCCTTGGAAAGTTCCAACGGGATCGTTTTCAGTCACAAAAGCAGCTTTTCCAAACAAATCCATCAAGTTATAATAGGCTAAAGCTCTTAATAACCTAGCTTCTGCTCTGTAAGCTTTGATGTCACTGGACAATGCATCAGTATGTCCTCTGGCTTCTAAGGCTTCAGGTGATGACTGTCTTAAAAAGTCATTTGTTAAAGCTACAGTAAACATGGCTCTACTGAAAAAACCTAATAAAATAGTGTTGCTAGGGCCCCAAGTATTACGTTGGATTTCTTTTACGGCTCCACCTTCATCATTTTCATAAGACCAAATTGGCTCATCTGCAGCCAAATCCTGCAAATACCATAAAGTTCTCACATACTGACTTGTACCAGCATCAATACCTTGTAAATTTGAAGATCCTGATCCTGTAGTTCCTGTTAATGAAAGATTTCCGTAAACTCCTGCCAAGGCTTGTTTGTATGAAGTAGGTTTGGCATAAAATGCTTCCGATAAAAATTCATCGTCATCCTTTGGCGTTACGTTCAAATCATCAGTGCAAGCACTAAGAATGAATAACAATCCAAAAAAGAAATAAAATTTATATATATTTTTTGTTTTCATTTTCGTATGTTTTATTAAAATTTAATGTTAGCGCCCATCAAGAATGTTCTCGCTCTAGGATAAATTGTATTGTCAATTCCTCCGTAAATTTCAGGATCTAAACCGCTGTAATTTGTAACGGTAAATACATTTTGCACGCCTCCGAATAAATGGATGCTTGATAAATCTCTTTTAAATTTATTAAATGTATAACCTATATTTATATTGTCCATTTTAAGGAATGAGGCATTCTCAATAAAATAATCAGAAATTAACACATTGCTGGTTTCAACAAAATTAGTCTCTAAAACCGAAGTAGGCAAATTCCCTAAGGCTGTTGTAGCTTGTAAATCATTGTATTGGGCTCTGTCAGAATTCACGTTGTTGTACATATAATTGCCAATGCTTGCCCTTAAATTGAATGACAAATCAAAGTTTTTGTAGTCAATTGACGATTGGAATCCCATAGTGATGTCGGCATTTGGTTTTTTGTAAATGTATCGGTCACTTAAATTTAAAATTCCGTCTTGATTGATGTCGGCATAAGCACCTTCAATAGGGCTTCCTGCGGCATCATATAATTGTTTAAAAACAAAATAAGAATATGGCGCAAAACCTTCTCTGTGTAACTGAATTCTGGAACCAGTTCCACCAGCAATACCACCAACTTCAAGATCTTGTCCTAAAGCCAATTCATCAATTTTGGTTTGATTTAAGTTGAGGTTGTAGTTCGCATTCCATTTAAAATTTCCTGTTTTCACCACATCTGCACCAAGTGTAAATTCAATCCCTTTTGAAGTAAATTTTCCAATGTTTTGCCATCCTGCATTGCTAAAGTTAGAACCATCGGCTACGGCAACATTTGCCAATAAATCTTTTGATTCTTTTAAATAAAGTTCCGCTGAACCAGTAATTCTGTCATTTGCAAAACCAAAATCCAAACCTGCGTTATAAGTGGTCGTCTCTTCCCATTTAATTGCTTCAAACCTTGATTGTGGAATTCCCACTACAATCGCAGTGTTTCCAAAAATATATTGAGAAACTGCATCACCTGTTAAGTGTCTTCCTAAATAAGCATAAGAAGCAGGAATATCTTGTTGACCTGTTATACCCCAGCCCAATCTTAATTTAAGGGTTGAAAGTGTGTTGGAATCTTTTAGGAAATCTTCCTCATTAATTTTCCAGGCCAATGCTGCAGCAGGGAAATTACCCCAACGATTGGCTTCGCTAAATCTTGATGTTCCGTCTCTTCTGTAAGAAAGGGTTAACAAGTATTTATCCATAAAAGATAAATTTGTTCTTCCGAAGAAACCAATTAAAACAACGTCAGGATGTGTATTAACATCTGACTCAGCATTTGGATCTATGGTGTTTCCGCTATTAAAATCTTCACCTTCAAATTTTTGATAAGAATAACCCCCGGTAACTTCAATATTTACATTTTCAAATTTTTTATTGTATGCCAAATAAGCATCTAACAAAGTATTTTTTCTTTCGCTTGTGTATTCTGAGAAAGAGCCTAAAAATGGTGTGTTTATCGCTGGCCTGTAACCGTTAATGCTTTGGTCGGAAAGTATGTTTGAACCAATACCATTAGATCTGTCGTAACCTAAGTTAACAACCGCTCTTAATTCTGGCATGAAAAGGAATTTGTAATCAAATTCAACATTACCAAACAAACGGTCAACCACGCTGGTATTTTTTCTTTGCATTAAACTTGCAACCGGATTTCTTGGTGCATTGTTAGGTTCACCATTGGTGTGATACTCAAAGAAACCTCCAAAGGGAGAAGTTGGGTCATAAACAGGTTGTGTAGGATCAAAATAAAGTGCAGCTCCTTCAACGCCATCAGCAAATCTATTTTTTTCGGCACTGGCATTTAAATTGAAATTCACTTTTAATGACTCATTAAAAAACTTTGGGTTCAAATTTAAGGTTAAAGAAGTTCTTTCAAATTTTGAAGTTTTTCTTAAACCAGGTTGTTGCGTGTTACCAATAGATAGCCTTGCAGGTAAATTTTTAAGAATTGCGCCACTTAAGGAAATAGAATTGTCGATAGTGAATTCTTCACGATAAATTTCATTTTGCCAATCGGTGTTAGCGGTCCCCAATTGGGCTACACTAATACCGGTTTGTCCTGCTTCTACTCTGTCGGCAATTAAATTTCGGTAATCATCAGCACTGAATACAGAAATTTTGTCAGCCAAGGTTTGATAGCCGGTTTTTAAATTCACATTAACTTGAAAATCTTGCTTTCCTTTTTTAGTGGTAATGATAATAACCCCGTTTGACGCTCTTGAACCGTAAATGGCGGTTGCAGAGGCGTCTTTTAAAATAGAAAATGATTCAATGTCATTTGGATTTATTGATGATAATATAGAAGTTGATCCACCTACAGTTGAGTTTGAAATTGGCAATCCGTCAATTACAATCAACGGGTCATTGGATGCTCCTAAAGACGATCCACCTCTAATTCTAATAGTAGATCCGCCTCCTGGCGCACCATCAGAAACAATGTCAACACCCGCTACACGTCCTTGAATAAGACTGGCAGGAGTTACAATATTTCCTTTGTTAAAATCTTTAGCGGTCACAGCGGCCACTGATCCGGTTGCATCTTTTACGGTAGTAGTACCATAACCAATGATCACAACTTCATCAAGTGACTCTGCGCTTTCAGTCAGAATAATATTTATTGTTGTATTGTTTCCAACAGTAACTGATTGGGTATTAAACCCAACATAAGAGAAAACCAAGACATCTGCCGGTTTCACATTTTCTAAGGTATAGTTTCCGTCAAAATCTGTTGCGGCACCTATAGTGGTTCCTTTAATAATAACGCCAACTCCAGGCAGTGCTGTACCGCCCGCTGCTTCTGTAACTTTTCCTTTAACGGTTTGCTGGGCAAACATCACTATAGGCAAAAGAAGCATGACATTAAACAAAAAAATTTTAAAATTTTTCATCTATTTTAAGTTAATTAATAATTAAGGTTTTGTTTAAACTAGTGTACTATTTTTTACATTTCACTTTGTGAAGTTAAGAAGTTAACATTAATTTAACACTGATATATATCAGAAAAAAAATTTCGCAAACGTTTTCGTGTTTGTAACTTTTTTACGCAAACGTTAGAGTTTAGCAGCTAATTTTCAAGGGTTTTCACGAAAATTAGCCAAATAAGTTGTTTTTTTAATTTTTAATGGATTTTTATACGATGGTTCTATTTAAAATCAATGCGTTTTTTTAAGGATAAAGTCTATATTTGTAGGGAATAGCAGTTTTAATTATTTTAAGATTGAAAAATAAAATTAAAATACCAAAATATAGGTTGATATTTGACCTGCCTGCCGGCAGGCAGGTTCACTATTTTTGATTTACGATTTTTGATTTTAGAATTAAATTTTTTAACATATAACGTATAACATATAACATTTAACCTTCAAATTTCATCTTTTAACTACACTAAATCAATGAAACCAAGAATTACCCTAAAAAAAATTGCAAGAGAATTTGGCGTATCCATTTCTACGGTTTCAAAAGCACTGAAAGACAGCCATGAAATTAGTGAAGAAACAAGAGGGAAAATAAAGGCATTTGCCGATTATTATCACTACAAGCCCAACAACCTGGCTTTGCAGCTCCGCAGTCAAAAGACCTCAGTTATTGGCGTGATTGTCCCTGAAATTGTGCATCATTTTTTTTCTACGGTCATTAATGGCATTGAAAAATACGCCACAGAAAAGGGATACAATGTAATGGTATGCTTGTCAAATGAATCTTATGAGAAAGAAGTTTCAAACATGAGTGTGTTAACCAACGGAAGCGTGGACGGATTGATTGTTTCTATTTCACGTGAAACACAGCAAAATCAGAATTTCAAACATTTTGAAGCCATTATTAAAGACGATTTTCCGTTGGTGCTGTTCGATAGAATTAATGATGATATTGAATGTGACAAAGTGATTATTGATGATGTTGGCGGCGCATTTAAGGCCACAAACCATTTGGTTGAAATAGGTGCAAAAAGAATTGCTTTGTTAACAACCCAAGATTTTATTACGGTTGGGTCATTGCGAAAAAAAGGGTATATAAAGTCGTTAAGTAAAAATAAGATTTCTGTTGATGAAAGCCTGATTTACAAAATTGATGACAATTTGGATTTATATGACCAAATAAAAGAAGTGTTCGCCGTTAAAAATCCGCCCGATGCCATTTTAGCGGTAAACGAAATATATGCCGCCATCGCTTTAAAAATAGCCAAAGAAAGCGGTTTAAAAATACCTGAAGACATTGCCATTATTGGTTTCACCAGTGGTTTAATTTCTGAATATACCGATCCGCCATTGACTTGTGTTGAACAGCACGGATTTTTAATGGGTAAACAAGTTGCTGAATTGTTGATCAACAGAATTGAGAGTACGGCGCCTAGCGAGTTTCAGAAAATTGTGATTTCACCCAATTTAAAAATCAGAAAATCAACACTTGATATTTAAAAAAGTTAAAAGCTGAAAGCTCAAAGGTGAAAGCTGAAAGTTTACCTGCCGGAGGCAGGCTCAAAGGTGAAAGCTGAAAGTTTACCTGCCGGAGGCAGGCTCAAAGGTGAAAGCTGAAAGTTTACCTGCCGGAGGCAGGCTCAAAGCTCAAAGGTGAAAGCTCAAAGGTGAAAGCTGAAAGTTTACCTGCCGGAGGCAGGATCAAAGTTCAAAGCTCAAAGGTGAAGGCTCAAAGGTGAAAGCTGAAAGTTTACCTGCCGGAGGCAGGCTCAAAGTTCAAAGGTGAAAGTTCAAAGGTGAAAGTTCAAAGGTGAAAGTTTACCTGCCGGAGGCAGGCTCAAAGTTCAAAGCTCAAAGGTGAAAGTTTACCTGCCGGAGGCAGGCTCAAAGGTGAAAGCTCAAAGGTGAAAGTTCAAAGGTGAAAGTTCAAAGCTCAAAGTTCAAAGCTGAAAGTTCAAAGGTGAAAGTTCAAAGGTGAAAGTTCAAAGCTCAAAGTTTACCTGCCGGAGGCAGGCTCAAAGCTCAAAGCTCAAAGTTTTTCTTTAAAATATTAATAATAAAATAGTTTTTAGCTTTCAGCCTTCAGCTTTCAGCCCTGCTTCCGGCAGGCAAGCTTTCAGCCTTCGGCTTCATAACTCCAACGTTGTAGTACGTAATTGTTGATTTTTTTACGTAAATCTTAGGTTAAAAAATGTTGAACTTGGAATTTTATTTATATATTTGACACGTACTATTTTTCACACTTCACATAAAAGCAATTAATTAAAGCCTGTCCGGCTGTTGATTGTATTTTTTATTTTTTAACACTTACATTATGGAAAAACGGAAACTAAGTTTCTGGGATATCTGGAACATGAGTTTCGGTTTCCTTGGAATTCAAATGGGTTTTGCGCTGCAAAATGCCAATGCCAGCAGAATATTGCAAATTTTTGGCGCAGATGTCCATGAACTCTCTTGGTTTTGGGTGGTGGCGCCATTAACGGGTTTGATAGTACAGCCCATTATTGGTTATTATAGCGACAGAACCTGGACGAAACTAGGAAGAAGACGGCCTTACTTTTTAGCCGGTGCGCTATTGGCATCGATGGGATTGATTTTAATGCCAAATGCCGATATGTTTACTGCTTTTTTACCTGCATTATGGGTAGGGGCAGGGATGTTAATGATTATGGATGCTTCATTTAATGTCGCCATGGAACCATTTAGGGCTTTGGTGGCCGATTTATTGCCTTCCGATCAAAGAACACTCGGATTTAGCGTGCAAACCATCTTAATTGGTATTGGCGCCGTAATTGGCTCTTGGTTGCCTTATGCTTTATCAAATTGGTTTGGCGTTGCAAATAGTGCTGCAGAAGGCGAAGTTCCGCTAAACTTATTACTGTCATTTGTGATAGGCGCAGGGGTTTTGGTTGCCAGTATTTTGGTGACCGTATTTACCACCAAAGAATATTCTCCTGAAGAAATCGCACAATTTAGTGCTCCAGAAAGCGAAGAAGACATAGCAGCTGAGGAAAAATCGAGCCTCTTGGATATTTTTTCCGACTTCAAAAAAATGCCTTTAACGATGAGACAATTAAGCTCGGTTCAGTTTTTTTCCTGGTTTGGCTTGTTTGGAATGTGGGTATTTTCAACGCCTGCCATTGCACATCACATTTATGGATTGTCTTTAGATGATCACGGAGATGCGTATCAAATTGCGGGCGACTGGGTAGGTATTTTATTTGGTGTTTACAATGCGGTTTCAGCGGTATATGCCTTCTTTTTACCTGCAATCGCTAAAAAACTTGGCCGAAAATTAACCCATGCCGTTTCATTGGCTTTTGGTGGTTTAGGTCTTATTTCCATTTATTTTGTGCCAAATGAAAACTGGTTATTCTTATCCATGTTTGGTATTGGAATCGCGTGGGCAAGTATTTTAGCCATGCCTTATGCCATTTTGGCGGGATCGATTCCTGCTAAAAAAATGGGTGTTTATATGGGGATTTTCAATTTCTTTATTGTGCTTCCACAAATCATAAATGCCATTATTGGCGGCCCAATCGTAAAATATTTTTATGGAGGAAACCCAATATACGCTTTGTTAATTAGTGGTATTTCATTATTAATTGCGGCCATATTGGTGGTAAGGGTAAAAGATGTTGATGATTCCGTAGTAATCATAAAAAATTAATGAAACCCGTATTACAAATTTTGAGATGTAAAGGAATGATTAATGGCGAACCTGTGTGCGGCAGGCAGGCAGCTTCTGCTACCGCTTAAAAAATATTATTTAATCAGATGAAAAAAGAAATCGCATTTATATTCGATTTAGACGGTGTAATTGTGGATACTGCAAAGTACCATTATTTAGCCTGGAGAAATTTGGCAAATGCTTTGGGCTTCGATTTTACTGAAGAACAAAATGAACTGCTGAAAGGCGTTAGCCGGATTCAATCGCTCGAAATTTTATTGTCTATCGGGAAAGTAAATTTATCCGAAGAAAAAAAACAAGTGTTGTTGCTTCAAAAAAACAAAGAATATTTAGAGTATGTCAATAAAATGACTTCCGATGAAATTTTGCCCGGCGTAAATGACTTGTTGAATTTTTTAGAAATCAATGACATCAAATATGCCTTGGGTTCGGCCAGTAAAAATGCGCCGTTGATTTTGGATAAAGTGGGTCTTTTAAACAGATTTACGGCCATTGTGGACGGGAATGATGTTTCTAAAGCAAAACCGGATCCGGAAGTTTTTTTAATTGGCGCTAAAAAGTTAGGGGTAAATCCCGAAAACTGCGTGGTTGTAGAAGACGCCATCGCAGGAATAGAAGCTGCAAATGCGGCAAAAATGATCAGTATTGGAATTGGAGATGCGAACGTGTTGTATGAAGCGGATTATGTTTTTAAAGATATGACAGCGATAACGCCCGATTTTTTAAAAAATCTAATGAATTAAAAAAAGATGAACAAAGATTATATTAAGCCTTACGAATGGTCAATCATTGAAGAAGGTTTTGATCCCGAAAATGTGGAAGCCTCAGAAAGTCTGTTCAGTATTGGAAACGGATCCATGGGCCAACGCGCCAATTTTGAGGAAAAGTATTCAGGAAAAACCTTTCAGGGAAGTTATATTGGCGGTATTTATTATCCCGATAAAACCCGAGTTGGATGGTGGAAGAATGGCTATCCGGAGTATTTTGCCAAAGTGTTGAATGCACCAAACTGGATTGGCATTGACATCCAAATCAATGAAACGGAACTGGATTTAAACACCTGTAAAGTTTCAAATTTCAAAAGAGAATTAAACATGAAGGAAGGCTGGCTTAGCCGATCTTTTAACGCAATTCTTGAAACCGGCGAGGAAATTCAGGTAGAAACAAAACGCTTTATAAGTCTGGAATACAATGAAACAGGCGCTATAGAATACGCTGTAAAAGCCATCAATTTTGCTGGAGAAATTACTTTTTCTCCTTATATTGATGCCGGCATCAAAAATGAAGATTCCAATTATGATGAATATTTTTGGGAAATCTTAAAAATTGTCAACGGCAAAAATAACGGTTGCATGCTGTCAAAAACCTTAAAAACAGCATTTCACGTGGCAACCGCCATGGAAGTTTCTTTTGAGGTAAACAATGAAAAAGTTGATGCGTTACAACAAACCGAAGTTGAAGAGAAATCGTTGCATTATACTTACAAATTAAATATTTCGGAAGGTGACACCGCCAAAATTTATAAGTTTGGAAGCTGCGTAAGTTCTTTAAATTATCCAAAAGAGGATTTGATTGAAGCGGCTTTTGACAATGTTAAAAAAGCATACAAACTTGGATTTTCGAAACTTTTGGAAAGCCAAAAGGAATCCTGGTCGAATATTTGGCATACAGCCGATATTATTATTGAAGGCGACATAAAAGCGCAGCAAGGCATCCGATTCAATATTTTTCAGTTAAACCAAACTTATTTGGGAACCGACGCCCGTTTAAATATTGGTCCGAAAGGCTTCACCGGCGAAAAATACGGCGGAAGCACTTATTGGGACACGGAAGCTTATTGCATCCCTTTTTATATGGCAACTAAAGATGCCAGCGTAGCAAAAAATTTATTGTTGTACCGCTACAATCAGCTGGACAAAGCCATTGAAAATGCGGAAAAACTCGGATTCAAAAACGGGGCGGCATTGTATCCGATGGTGACGATGAATGGCGAAGAATGCCACAACGAATGGGAAATTACCTTTGAGGAAATCCACAGAAACGGTGCGATGATTTACGGTATTTACAATTATGTAAATTATACCCAGGATTTTGAATACGTTCCAAAATTCGGATTGGAAGTGATGATTGCCGTTGCACGTTTTTGGCATCAGCGCGCTAATTTTTCTGAAGTAAAAGGCCAATATGTGGTTTTAGGCGTTACCGGTCCAAATGAATATGAAAACAACGTAAACAATAATTTTTACACCAATTATTTGGCAAAATGGTGCATTCAATATGCAGTTGAATGTTTGGATAGGGTTGCACAAGAATATCCTGCAGATTTTAAACGCGTGATTGCGAAAACCAATTTGACCAATGAAGAAACCAAAAAATGGTTGCAAATTGCGGAGAATATGTATTTTCCTTTCAGTTTGGAACACAATGTTTATTTGCAGCAGGACGGATTTTTGGACAAAGAATTAATTCCGGTTGCTGAATTGCCAACCTCAGAGCGGCCAATCAACCAAAAGTGGTCTTGGGATCGCATTTTGCGTTCTTGTTATATCAAACAAGCCGATGTTTTGCAATGCATGTTCTTTTTTGAAAACAAATTTGGCAAAGAAGATTTGGAGCGTCATTTCGATTTTTATGAGCCTTTAACGGTTCACGAATCTTCACTTTCTCCTTGCGTACATTCAATTTTGGCGGCTTCCATAGACAGAATGCCAAAAGCTTACGAGCAATATGTAAGAACATCGCGATTGGATCTGGACGATTACAACCACGAAGTTCACGAAGGTTGCCATATTACCAGTATGGCAGGAACGTGGATGTCTATTGTGCAGGGATTTGGCGGTATGCGCGTTTGGGAAGACGGCGTATTAACCTTCAATCCGCAAATTCCCAAAGAATGGAAATCATATTCGTTTACCATCAATTTCAGGGGAAATATCATCAAGGTTTACAAAAGCCAAACCGAATGCAAATTCTTTAATGAATCAGGAAATGAAATTCATATGATTGTGAACAAGAATAAAATTTTAATTCCTTCAAATCAATTAGTTACAATATAAGTTGTAGTCTGTTTAAAAAGATGATTTTTCGTCATTCTGAATGAACTTCAGAATGACTATTCAAGTGCTTTTTTGACGACTTTGAGTTAAAAAATATTAAAAATATGATAAATAATTTATTGATTAGGATGAAACGTATGATATTGGGAATTTTTCTTATCTTTTTTATGGTAGGCTGTAATCAATTTTTAAAAAAAACAAATCAACCCGTTAAACAAGAAGAATTCGTTCCTCAATGGTCAAAAACAGTAGTCTGGTATCAAATATTTCCTGAACGATTTAGAGATGGAGACACTACTAATAACCCTACTTTAGCGGATATTGAGGGGGCAGACCCTCAGGAAGCTCCTAAGTCTTGGCAAATTCATCCTTGGGAAAGCGATTGGTATGAACTTCAGGATTATGAAAAAATTAATGGCGAACCAGAAATGTGGAAACATATTTTAAGAAGAAGGTATGGTGGAGATATTCAAGGAGTTATCAATAAACTAGATTATTTACACGATTTAGGAATTACGGCTATTTATTTAAATCCTGTTTTTCAATCTCCATCGCTACATAAATATGATGGAGAAAGTTATCACCATATCGACCCAAATTTTGGTCCAGACCCTGAAGGCGATAGAAAATTGATAGCCACCGAAAATCCATTAGATCCATCAACATGGGTTTGGACAAGTGCAGATGAATTAGTATTAAAGCTTATTAGCGAGGTACATAAAAGAGGTATGAAAATTATTTTTGATGGCGTATTTAACCATTTGGGGTATAATAGTTTTGCTTTTCAGGATGTATTAAAAAACCAACAAAACTCGGCTTATAAAGACTGGTTCATTATCAATTCTTGGGATAATTCTAAAACCGGTTCAACATTTGATTATGAAGGCTGGTTTGGTGTAAAATCACTTCCTGAATTAAAAGAAGACAGCAATGGAATAGTTGAAGGTCCTAAAAAATATATTTTTAATGCCACCAAAAGATGGATGAATCCAAAAAATGAAGGTATTGAAAAAGGAATTGATGGTTGGAGACTAGATGTAGCTTATTGTATTGGACATTCTTTTTGGAAACAATGGAGAAAACATGTGAAAGCAATCAATCCAGAAGCATATATAACCGCAGAAATTATAGATATTCCTAACAAAGTAATGCCCTACATGCAAGGTGATGAGTTTGATGGAGAAATGAATTATAATTTTGCTTTTGCTTCAGCTGAATTCTTTTTTAATCCTGATTCTACAAGTATATCGGCTACTGAATATGATATTAAACTTAAAGAACTTAGAGGATTATACCCTAATGGAGTAGCTCATGCTTCTCAAAACCTTTTCGGAAGTCACGATTCTAATAGAATTGGTTCACATATTGTTAATAGGGGTATCGGAAATTTCAGAAACTGGAGCAAATATTTTAATACCTCTAATGCACTGAACAATTCAGAATATTCTACTCGTAAACCTCAAAATAAAGATATAGAATTACAGAAATTATTTGTAGTTATGCAAATGACTTATGTAGGAGCTCCTATGATTTATTATGGGGATGAGGTTGGAATGTGGGGAGCTAATGATCCAGATTGTAGAAAACCAATGCTTTGGGATGATATTAATTATAAAGATGAAGTTTTCAGTGTAAACGGATCTATGCATGAACCAGATAAAGTGAAAATTAATCAGTCTTTATATGCTCATTACAAAAAGCTCATTCATATTAGAAATGAAAATTTAACATTACAATTAGGTACATACAAAACATTATTAACAGATGACAAGAAAGGTGTTCTTATATTTGAACGAGAGTACGAAAATCAAAAATTAATTGTAGTTATTAATAACAGTAACAACAAGCAAACAATAGAGATACCCGAACTAAAAGGGAAATGTTTTAAAGATCTTTTAAGTTCTATTGTATTTGAGAGTGGTGACCAAAAAGTAGTTGCTAAAAAAAGCGGATTAATATTAAAAGTGTGTCCATAATATTTATTAAACAGATAAAATAATTAGGACTAAATAAAAATAATAAAACATGAAAAAAATAATTTTACTTTTTGTAATTGTTTTTAATTTAAGTTGTTACGCCCAAAAAATAGAAAGAATTGAACCGCCATTTTGGTATGTTGGGATGAATCAAAATCAGTTGGAACTGTTGATTTACGGAAAAGACATTGCACAATTCACACTTTCAATAGACAACAAAAATATTCAGATTTTAGACATCAAAAAAACGAATAACAGCAATTATTTATTTCTGAATTTGGATTTGTCCAAAGCAGTTTCCGGGAAATTCAACATCAACTTTTCAAAAAAAGGAAAACGCATTGATTTTTCTGTTCCTTATGAATTGAAGGAAAGAAATCAAGATTCAAAATTAAAGGAAGGTTTTAATAGTTCGGATGTAATTTATTTGATAACGCCCGATCGTTTTGCAAATGGCGATGTTGTCAATGACCTTGTAAAAACGATGAATGAAAAAACCGTAGACAGAAAAAATGATTATGGACGTCATGGCGGTGATATCAAAGGAATCACCAACCATTTGGATTATATTGATGAAATGGGATTTACGGCTGTATGGCCAACGCCTGTGTTGACCAATAATATGAAAAGAGCCTCATATCACGGTTATGCGATGACCGATTTTTATCAGGTTGATCCGCGTTTTGGAACGATGAACGATTATGTAGATTTGGCGCAACAAGCTAAAAATAGAGGAATTAAATTGATTATGGATCAGGTTGCGAATCATATCGGACTTGAACATTGGTGGATGAAAGATTTACCTGCCAAAGATTGGGTGAATTATCAAGACGAATTTCTGAAAAATAATATGGTCACCACAAATCACCGAAGAACCACGAACCAGGATGCTTATGCTTCGGTTAAAGACAAGAATTTAATGAGTGAAGGCTGGTTTGTAGATACAATGCCCGATTTAAACCAACGCAATCCTTTGTTGGCAACATACCTCATTCAAAACAGTATTTGGTGGATAGAAACCCTCGATTTGGGCGGTATCAGACAAGATACATATCCGTATCCAAACAAACAATTTATGTCCGATTGGGCCGGTGCCATAATGAATGAATATCCGAATTTCAGCATTGTAGGCGAAGAATGGAGCGTAAATCCGCTTTTGGTTGGTTATTGGCAGCAAGGCGCAAAAACAAAGGACGGCTATGTTTCCAATTTATCGTCCACTATGGATTTTCCAATGCAAAAAGCCATTGTTGATGCCTTAAATGAAGCAGAAAGTTGGGACAATGGTTTTGTGAAAATGTATGAAGGTTTGGCAAACGATTTTTCTTATGCCAACCCAAGCAATATCATGATTTTTCCGGACAACCACGATATGGACCGCATTTTTACCCAATTAAAAGAAAATGTGGTGAATACCAAAATGGCGCTGGGCTATATGCTTGCATTGCCAAGAATTTCGCAATTGTATTACGGAACAGAAATTTTAATGCAAAATTCAGCGAAACCCGGAGATCACGGATTGATCAGAACCGATTTTCCTGGAGGATGGATTGGAGATACATCAAATGCTTTTACAGGTGAAAACTTAACCGCCGACCAAGCTGAAATGCAGTTGTTTTTGAAAAAATTGTTGAATTATCGTAAAAACAGCGAGGCCATCCATTCAGGTAAAACAATTCATTTTGCGCCTGAAAACGGGGTTTACACACTTTTCAGAATTAAAAATGATGAAATTGTTACGGTGATCTTGAATAAAAATGACAAACCGATCTCTTTAGATTTAAACCGATTTGAAGAGGTAGGCTTAACAGGAAAACAAGTCAAAAATATAATCACCGATGAAGCGTTTATGTTTGAAAACAACTTAGAAATTGGGTCAAAAGGCGTTTTAATGTTCACCACCAAAAAGTAACAAGATGAAGCTGTTCAACTATATTTTTGTAATGATGCTGCTATTGATTTCTTGCAAAGAAGTCAAAAAAGACGAAAAGAACATTACCGAAAATAATTTGGTTGCAAAAACTTTGGACAGCATCAAACTATCAAGCGGAATCCTTAAAAGAATTGATAGTTTTCCTTCGAAATATGTTAGACCTCGAAATGTTGATATTTGGTTGCCAAGTGATTATGACGAGACTAAAAAATATGCTGTTTTGTATATGCATGACGGACAAATGTTGTTTGATGCCGAAACGACCTGGAACAAACAAGAATGGAAAGTGGATGAAATTATGGGCAGTTTACTGGATTCTTCAAAAATAAAAGACTGTATTGTGGTGGCAATCTGGAATCATTCAGACATTCGCCACACCGATTATTATCCGAAAAAACCATTTGATTTATTGCCGCAAAAATTTAAGGATTCTGTCTTTGAAACCGCAACAAAGCAATTTGGAACCGATTTTAAAGGGTTAAATTCCGACAATTATTTAAAGTTTATTGTTGAAGAAGTGAAACCATTTATCGACAGTAATTTTTCGGTCTACACAAATATAGAAAATACCTTTATTGCCGGTTCAAGTATGGGCGGCTTAATTTCAATGTATGCTTTGTGCGAATATCCAAAGATTTTTGGAGGTGCAGCTTGTTTATCAACCCATTGGATTGGGTTTTCCCCACAGGAAAATTCTCCGGTTCCAGAAACTTTTTTCACCTATTTAGCTCAAAATTTACCTTCGCCAAAAACGCATAAAATTTACTTTGATTACGGAACACAAACTTTGGACGAATTTTATTTGCCATACCAACATCGGGTAGCGGAGGTTTTGAAGCAGAAAGGTTACGATGAATCCAATTTTAAAAATTTAAAATTTGATGGCGACAACCATTCCGAAAATTCTTGGAATCAGCGTTTTCAAATCCCGGTTCAATTTTTATTAAATAAAAACTAAATGAAGTTATTAAAATTAACCCTTATTTTTATTCTTGCAGGAAGTTCATTTCTGTATGCGCAAAACGCTGACAGAAAATTTGTTTCTATAATTCAAAAAAATGCAACTGTTGAAATAAAAACCAATGATGGCGTTTTTCAAATTAAACCCTATTCAACAAAAATTGTGGAGACTTCGTTCATTCCAAATGGGGAAGTTTACAATGCCGATTCGCATGCGGTGGTTTTGAAACCTGAAAATGTGCAATTTAAAGTTACGGAAAACGAAAATTCAATTCAGTTAACTACAGAAGGAATCTCGGTTCAAATCACAAAAACACCTTTCCAAATTGCCTATTTTTATAAAAACAAATCTATAATTTCTGAACGAAAAGGCTATGTTAAAACAGCGGAATTTGAGACATTGGATTTCAATTTAACGGCCGATGAAATATTATTTGGCGGTGGTGCCCGCGCTTTGGGAATGAACCGACGCGGCAACCGATTACAATTGTATAACCGTGCGCATTACGGCTATGAAACACGATCTGAGTTGATGAATTTCACGATGCCTTTGGTGTATTCTTCCAATTTATATGCGGTTCATTTTGACAATGCGCCCATTGGCTATTTGGATTTGGACAGCAAAAAAGACAATTCCTTAATCTATGAAACTATTTCAGGCAGAAAAACCTATCAGGTGGTTGCGGGCGATTCCTGGAAAGATTTAATTGATCAATATACCAGTTTAACAGGAAAACAACCAATGATTCCGCGTTGGGCTTTGGGAAATTTTTCCAGCCGTTTTGGTTATCATTCACAACAGGAAACCATCAATACGATTGATAAATTTCTGGAAGAAGAAATTCCGGTTGATGCCATTATTTTGGATTTATACTGGTTTGGAAAAGAATTAAAAGGCACGATGGGGAATCTGGAATTTTTTAAAGATTCATTTCCGGATCCGAAAAAAATGATTGCCGATTTAACCAAAAAAGGCGTCAAAACCATTTTAATTACCGAGCCTTTTGTGCTGACCACTTCCGGAAAATGGGATGAAGCGGTAGCGAAAGATATTTTGGGAAAAACCAAAGAAGGGAAACCTTATGCCTATGATTTTTACTTCGGAAACACAGGAATCATCGATATTTTTAAGCCTGAAGGAAAACAATGGTTTTGGGAAGTTTACAAAAAATTTGCCAATTATGGCGTTTCCGGTTGGTGGGGCGATTTAGGCGAACCTGAAGTGCATCCTTCAGATTTGCGGCACGCAACTGGTTCGGCCGATGAGGTTCACAATATTTACGGCCACAATTGGGCAAAACTCATTTTTGAAGGCTATGAAAAGGAGTTTCCAGATCAGCGTCCGTTTATTTTAATGCGCGCCGGTTATTCAGGTTCCCAGCATTACGGAATGATTCCGTGGTCGGGCGACGTAAACAGAACTTGGGGCGGATTACAGTCGCAACCCGAAATTGCCTTACAAATGGGCATGCAGGGAATGGCATTTATGCATTCCGATTTGGGCGGATTCGCTGGCGCCAATTTAGATGATGAATTGTACATGCGTTGGTTGCAATATGGTGTTTTTCAGCCTATTTATCGTCCGCACGCTCAAGAAGACGTTCCGTCTGAACCTATTTTTAGAGAACCAAAAACCATGGCTTTGGCAAAAAAATCAATCGAATTGCGTTACAGTTTATTGCCTTACAATTACACCTTGGCTTTCGATAACAACCAAAAAGGAACGCCTTTAATGCGTCCGTTATTTTTTGATGATGCCAGCGAATCTACATTCATAAACGATAAAACCTATTTGTGGGGTGACAGTTTTTTGGTGAGCCCGGTTGTAAAACAAGGTGTTTCTGAGCAAGAAGTTTATTTTCCTGCAAATTCAAATTGGTATCATTTTTATACCGATGAAAAAGTTGGGGGCGGACAAACAAAAACAGTTTCCTTAATTGAAGAAAGCATTCCGGTGTATGTTCGCGGCGGCGCTTTTATTCCGAGGATTCAAGTCATTCAAAATACCCAATTGTATCAATTAAAATCATTCGATTTGCATTTTTATTTCGATGAAACCGTAAAGGAAAGTGAAGGGCATTTGTACAATGATGATGGCGAAACGCCAGATGCTTTTGAAAAAGAATGCTATGAAATGCTGACTTTTAAAAGTGAATTCAAAAACAATCGTTTGCAGATTGAAATTGCACAAAAATTGGGTAAAAATTTCGAATTTTCATCAAAAGAAATTAAATTGATTATTCATAATATTTCATCAAAACCCAAAAAAGTAAAAGGGCATAACTTTGAATGGAATAATCAAAATAAAACCATGACTGTTTTAATTTCACTAAAAAACAGCGAACCTAAAAACTTAAAAATAAAATTCTGATTTCAATGAAAAAATATTTAACTTTATTACTGTTAGTGACAATTTTTATGGGCTGTTCTGAATCAAAACAAAATAAAAATGATGAATTGGCCGCTTTAAACGGCGCTAAAAAACCATTTCTTTGGGAAAGCGCAAACATTTATTTTTTGCTCACCGACCGATTTTACAATGCGGATACTTTAAACGACATCAATTTTAACCGTACAAAACCAACAGCGAAAATGCGCGGATTTGAAGGCGGAGACATTAAAGGAATCACCAAAAAAATTGAAGAAGGCTATTTTACCGATTTGGGAATCAACGCCATTTGGTTTACGCCAATTGTGGAACAAATTCACGATGCTGTTGATGAAGGAACAGGTTTAACCTATGCTTTTCACGGTTATTGGGCAAAAGACTGGACCGCTTTGGATCCAAATTTCGGCACCATGGAAGATTTGAAAAATATGGTGGAACTTGCCCATAAAAAAGGCATCAGGATTGTGCTTGACGGTGTTATAAACCATACCGGACCCGTAACTGCCATTGATGTGGTTTGGCCATCAGACTGGGTGAGAACCGGTCCGCAATGCGATTATCAAACTTATGAATCTACCACCGCCTGTACTTTGGTTAAAAACCTTCCGGATATAAAAACAGAAAGCAACGAAAGTGTTGAAATTCCGAAGCATTTGGCAGATAAATGGAAAGCGGAGGGAAGATACGACCAGGAAATGAAAGAATTGGATGATTTTTTCAAAAGAACCGGCTATCCGAAAGCCCCAAAATATTACATCATAAAATGGCTGACAGATTATATTACCGAATTCGGGATTGATGGTTACAGAGCTGATACCGTAAAACATACCGAAGAAAGTGTGTGGGGCGAGTTTAAAAAGGAATGCAACTATGCTTTCAATTTATGGAAAGAAAACAATGCCGACAAAGTGTTGGATGCCAATGATTTTTATTTGGTGGGCGAAGTTTATAATTATAACATTTCCAGCGGACAAACATTTGAATTTAGCGACAAAAAAGTGAACTATTTTGAGAACGGGTTTAACAGTTTGATCAATTTTGAATTCAAATGGAATGCCGCGCAACTGCCTTCTTATGAAGCGCTTTTTTCAAAATACAACACCATTTTACACAATGATTTAAAGGGATTTGGCGTTTTAAACTACATCAGTTCACACGATGATGGAGCGCCATTCGACAAAGAAAGAACAAAAACTTTTGAATCGGCCACCAAATTATTGTTATGCCCGGGCACCTCCCAAGTGTTTTACGGCGATGAATCGGCCCGTACATTAATAATTGAGGGCACCGAAGGCGATGCCACGTTGCGTTCCAATATGAACTGGAACGACATAAAAAATAATAGTCAAACCAAAGAGATTTTGGCACATTGGCAAAAGTTGGGAAAATTTAGAAATAACCATCTTTCAGTGGGTACAGGAATCCATAAAATGATCAGTGAGCAACCTTATGTTTTTCAAAGAACCTATTCAAAAGGAGATTTTAAGGATGCGGTGGTTGTTGGATTGGATTTAAAAATAGGTGAAAAACAACTGAATGTGGGCGCTGAATTTGCTGAAGGCACTGTTATGGTTGATGCTTATTCAAACACAGAAGTTGTGGTTAAAAATGGAATGGTGAATTTAAATACGCCATTTTCCATCGTTTTATTAGAAAAGAAAAATCAATAAAAAATGAAAAAAGTTTTATATAGTCTATTAATAATTGTTTTGGCAGTTTTTATCAATTGCAGTCCAAAAAATAAAGAGCAGGAATTAGTGGTGAAAAATAAAGAACAAAAGAAAGTCGTTTATCAGGTGTTTACCCGTTTATTTGGAAATACAAACACCACAAACAAGCCGTGGGGAACCATTGAAGAGAATGGCGTAGGAAAGTTTAATGATTTTACGGATACGGCACTTCAGGAAATAAAAGATCTGGGCGTTACGCATATTTGGTACACCGGTGTTTTGCACCACGCCACAATTACTGATTACACAAAATATGGCATCGCAAATGATGATCCCGATGTGGTAAAAGGCAGGGCAGGTTCTCCTTATGCCATCAAGGATTATTACAATGTTAATCCAGATTTGGCAGTAGACCCAGCCAAGCGTTTGGAAGAATTTGAATCATTGATTGCCCGCACACATCGTTTGGGAATGAAAGTATTGATTGATATTGTGCCCAATCATATTGCGCGTGGCTATCACGGACTTACGAATCCGAAAGGCGTGAGCGATTTTGGTGCAAACGACAATAAAAATGTGGAATATGAAAGAAATAATAATTTCTATTACATTCCTGGACAGGATTTTATGGTGCCAAAATGGCAAAATAATTACAAACCTTTAAGTGGTGAAAATCATCCGCTTTCCGATGGTAAATTTGATGAGAAACCGGCAAAATGGACAGGAAATGGATCGCGTTTGGTGCAACCTGATGCAAATGACTGGTACGAAACCGTTAAAATAAACTACGGAATTAAACCTGATGGCAGCAAAGATTTTGAAGAATTGCCTGCAGAATATGCCACCAAAGACTATAAAGCGCATTTTGCTTTTTGGGAAGGCAAAGATGTTCCCGACTCTTGGAAGAAATTTAAGGATATCACCTTATATTGGGTTGATAAAGGCGTTGACGGATTCCGTTATGATATGGCCGAAATGGTTCCCGTAGAATTTTGGAGTTATATGAATGCTGCCATTAAAATGAAAAATCCGGATGCTTTTATTTTGGCGGAAGTTTACAATCCTGACCAATATCGAGATTATATTCGTCTTGGAAAAATGGATTATTTATATGATAAAGTTGCATTGTATGACACCATTAAAAATATTGTTCAAGGTCGCGGACTAACCGATAATTTGCCTAAAATTCAAAGTGATTTGGCCGATATTGAACACAATATGTTGCATTTTTTAGAGAATCATGACGAACAGCGTATTGCAAGCAGCGGTTTTGCGGGTGCTGCAGCATTGGGAAAACCGGCAATGGTGGTTTCTGCAACCATAAGCACGGCGCCTACAATGGTTTATTTCGGACAGGAAGTTGGTGAGCCGGGTAATGAAAATGCAGGTTTCGGAACACCAACACGCACCTCAATTTTTGATTATATAGGCGTACCAAATCATCAGAAATGGATGAATAACGGGAAATTTGACGGAGGCCAATTAACTGTTGAACAAAAAGAACTTCGTGATTTTTATAAGCGATTGCTGAATTTCACCTTAAAAAGTGATGCTTTAATGGGTAATTATCAGGAAATTCACAGTTTCAACAGAGCGCAATTAAATAATTATAACCATCGTTTATTTTCTTTTGTAAGATGGTCAAATGATGAAAAGTTGATTATTATTTCCAATTTTGACGCTAAAGAAAGTTATGAGCTGGAATTGAAATTGCCAAAAGAAATTATAGTAGCGTGGAATTTAAAAGCGGCTCAATATCATTTAATTGACCAATTGTACGGAACGCAAAAGGCTGATTTAAAAATTGAAAATGGCGAAGGCACCATCAAATTTAAACTTGGTCCTTTAGCTTCATATATTTTTAAAGTTCAAGAAAATTAGGTGTATTCCATTTTATGGATTAAACAGTTTTGGAAGCAAAGTTCACAAACAAAATCAACCATAAAATTTAACGAAAAACACCTAACAATTAAAGCAAGATAAGGAGTTTATTTTAAACTCCTTATCTTGCTGTTTACAACGAAATCGTTTTAGTGAATATTATGCGGTTTCGTTGGCGGAAAATGCATTTAAAAGTAACTTTGCACTATATTTTTTTACCCATGAATGAACCCATAAAAAAGATAGCAGTTTTAACGTCGGGAGGCGATGCGCCTGGAATGAATGCTGCAATTAGAGCTGTTGTAAGAGCCTGCACTTATTATAGAATTGAGTGTGTTGGCGTTTACAGAGGTTATCAAGGTTTGATTGAAGGCGATTTTGAATTGCTTTCCGCGCGCCACGTAAGCAATATTATCAACAAAGGAGGCACTATTTTAAAATCTGCACGATCAAACGAGTTTAGAACGGTTGAGGGAAGAGTAAAGGCACATAACAGTTTAAAGGAAGCCGGTATCGGCGCTTTGATTGTCATTGGCGGAGACGGAACTTTTACAGGAGGCCTAAGATTTATTGAAGAGTTTAACTTTCCGATTGTTGGAATTCCAGGCACTATCGACAATGATATTTACGGAACAGACAATACGATTGGATATGACACTGCGCTAAACACGGTTGTGGAAGCGATTGATAAAATTCGCGATACCGCAAGTTCCCATAACCGATTGTTTTTTATTGAAGTGATGGGACGTGATGCAGGGTTTATCGCATTAAATTCAGGAATTGGAGCCGGTGCCGAGGAAATTTTGATACCCGAAAAGGATTTGGGATTGGACAGGTTGGTGGAGTCTCTTAAAAACAGTAAAGAAAAAGGAAAAACAAGCAGTATTATTGTGGTTTCCGAAGGCGATAAAATAGGCAAAAGCGTATTTGAATTGGCTGATTATATCAACGAAAATTTCCCTTTTTACGACATCAGGGTTTCTGTTTTAGGACATATGCAGCGAGGCGGTTCGCCAAGTTGTTTTGACCGGGTTTTGGCAAGCAGGTTAGGTGTTGCGGCAGTAGAAGCTTTATTGGACAGGTCAACCGGTATTATGGTTGGTGTCACAAACAATCAAGTAACTAAAGTCGATTTGGATAAAGCCATAAAAATGAATAACGATATTAGCCTTGAACTGCTTAAAGTTGCAGAAATAACTTCAATATAAAATCAATAAAAAAATTAATATAAATTAAAAAAATAATAGATTATGTCAACAATTAAATTAGGAATTAACGGGTTTGGAAGAATAGGAAGAATTGCTTTTAGAGTAGCAGTGGCCAGACCGAATGTAGAAGTGGTAGGAATAAATGATTTGTTAGATGTAGATCATTTGGCTTATTTATTAAAGTATGATTCAGTTCACGGCAGATTTGATGGTGATGTTGAAGTAAAAAACGGAAATTTAGTAGTTAACGGAAAAGAAATCAGAATTACTGCCGAACGCAATCCTGAAGATTTAAAATGGGGTGAAGTAGGTGCAGAGATAGTTTTAGATTGTACAGGAATTTTTACCAGTTTGGAAGGTGCTCAAAAACACATTACTGCAGGCGCTAAAAAAGTGGCCATTTCAGCGCCATCTGCTGATGCACCAATGTTTGTGATGGGTGTAAACCACAAAAAAATTACCGCTGCCAATACCATCGTTTCAAACGCATCTTGCACCACCAACTGTTTGGCGCCTTTGGCCAAAGTTATTCAAGATAAATTTGGAATTATTGAAGGGTTAATGACTACCATTCACGCAACAACTGCAACTCAATTAACCGTTGACGGTCCGTCAAAAAAAGACTGGAGAGGCGGCAGAAGCGCTTTAATCAATATCATTCCTTCATCTACAGGCGCAGCTAAAGCTGTAGGAAAAGTAATCCCTGAATTGAACGGAAAACTTACCGGAATGTCTTTCAGAATTCCAACCGCTGATGTGTCAGTTGTTGATTTAACAGTTAGAACTGAAAAACCAGCAACTATGGAAGAAGTGAAAGCTGCCTTAAAATATGCTTCGGAAAATGAATTAAAAGGCATTTTAGGGTATACTGATGAAGCGGTAGTTTCGCAAGATTTTGTGTCGGAACCGAGAACAAGTGTTTTTGATGCTGAAGCAAGTATTGCTTTGAACGATAATTTCTTTAAATTAGTGGCTTGGTATGACAATGAATTTGGCTACTCAACAAAACTGGTTGATTTGGCTGAATACATTTATTCCGTTAAATAAGAAATTAACCGTTTAAAAAATAAAAAAATGATTCTAATAGCAGATGGAGGTTCAACAAAGGCCGACTGGATTTTACTGGATAAAGAAGGAAATCAGGTGTTTAAAACAAGAACCGAAGGATTAAATCCGGAGATCTTGTCTGCCGATTTACTAAAAGCCCGAATTCAGGCCAATGAGGAAATCACCAGTCACAAAGACAAAGTGACTGAGGTTTATTTTTACGGTGCCGGATGCGGAACAGAGAGATTGACATCGCTTTTGAAATCTATATTTGAATCATTTTTTAAAAATGCTGAAATTGTTGTTAAAGAAGATACTTTTGCGGCCGTTTATGCAGTAACCACAAAACCTGGCATTGTTTGTATTTTGGGAACAGGATCAAACAGTTGTTATTTTGACGGAAAAAACGTGGATGTAAGGGTGGCTTCATTGGGCTATATCTTAATGGATGAAGCCAGCGGCAATTATTTCGGCAAAAAATTAATACGGGATTATTATTACGATAAAATGCCAAAAACGATTGCAAAACTGTTTGAAGCGCAATTCGATTTGGATGCCGATGTCATTAAAAGAAATATTTATAAAGAACAAAATCCGAATGCTTATTTGGCTCATTTTGCCGAATTCATTTTTAAAAACGAACGCACGCCTTATTTTAATAAAGTGTTGCAAAAGGGCATTAAGGAATTTTTTGTCAACAGAATATTGCCTTATCAGGAATCAGCCAATGTCCCTATTCATTTTGTAGGTTCAATCGCCTTCTTTTCCCAAGATATTATCAATGATGTCGCAAGATATTTTATGGTTGATATTGGTAAAATTATCAGGCGTCCAATTGATGGTTTAATTGAATATCACAGAGAAAAAATAAAACAAGTGAGATGATTGCTAAATTCCCTAACTATTTTCACCACTCTTTTTCCTTTCTGCTTCGTTAAAATTTTTAATCTTAGCTATGGCTATGCTTGCAAATTTTGCCTATCAAAAAGAAAAAATAGCATCAAAAATTTAGTTAGTTAATTTAACAATCACCACATTAAAGAAGGTCTAACAACCTTTCTAAAGCCATACCACGAGATCCTTTGATAAGAATTGTGGCATTGTTAATGTTTGAATAATTAATTGAATTTTTGAAAGATTCAAAACTTTCAGAAACAAAGGCATTTTTTGCACCTGTTGCGGAAAATGCTTTTCCTATTAAAAAAACCTTCGAAAAGTGATAGGAAGCCACCAAATTGGCGATCTTTTCATGTTCTGCCATGCTGTCTTTTCCCAACTCAAACATATCGCCTAAAAACACCACTTTATTTTCATCCTTTAATTGGGCGAAATTTTCGAGCGCTGCCTGCATACTGCTCGGATTTGCATTATAGGCATCCAAAATTATTTTATTGCTGCCTTTTTGAATGAGTTGCGAACGGTTATTTGCCGGGATATAATTTTCAATGGCCATTTTAATGTCGGTTTCAGGAACATTAAAATGATCGCCAACAGCAACGGCAACGGCAATATTGTTGTAATTGTACTTTCCGATGAGGTTGCTTTCAATCATTGTGTTTTTGAATTGCACTTTTACGAACGGATTGGCATCCATAAATTTAACGACAGTGTTGTTAAATTCAATGGCATTGATGCCTGCCGACTGTTTTACCTGCAGTTCGTCATCGGTATTTATAAAAACTGTTTTGTTATTCACTCTTAAAAAATCATACAATTCCGATTTTCCTTTAACAACGCCTTCAAAACTTCCAAATCCTTCTAAATGTGCTTTGCCAAAATTGGTGATTAAACCAAAATCGGGTTCGGCAATTTTGCATAAAAATGCAATTTCTTTTAAATGGTTTGCGCCCATTTCAACAATGCCTATTTCTGTTTTTGGCGTCATGGATAACAGCGTAAGCGGCACGCCAATATGGTTGTTTAAATTGCCTGTGGTTGCTGCAGTGAGATATTTTTTGGACAAAACAGCATTGATCAATTCTTTGGTGGTGGTTTTTCCGTTGCTTCCCGTTAGTGAAATAATAGGAATGGTAAGTTGTTTTCTATGAAAATTTGCCAGTTTTTGAAGGGTTTCTAAAACATTTTCCACCAAAATGACATTGGGGCTGGTTTTGGATTTTTCATCATCAATAACTACATAATTTGATCCGCTTTTTAGCGCTTCTTCAGCAAATTCATTTCCATTGAAATTATCGCCTTTAAGACAAAAAAACATGCTGCCTTTTCTTATTTTACGCGTGTCGGTATCCACTAAATAAGATTGGCTGTATAACTGATATAATTGTGCAATATTCATGTATAATCTATAAAAAAGCCTCACTGAATTTCAGTGAGGCTTGGGTTTATCTTAAAAATAGTTTTAATACCTAACTTTGGTTGTTGTCGGTTTTCTTTTTTTATAGGTCATTGGACCAATTCTGTCAGATGCGCATCTAAAACCAATATAGTTGGTTGCCATATATTCCGGCAAATGTCTGCGTTGCGATGGATCTAGCCAATATTCCATATCTTTCCATGAACCGCCTTTGTAAACACGCGATATATCGCTTATCAAAGTGGTTCTTTTTTCAATATCATATTCTTGCATCAATAAGCCGCTTTCACCAATAACCCGAGGTTTAATAGGTGAATTGTACATACGGGGCTTGGTTTCTAACTCGTCCTCATTTTTATTGTACATTTTTGTTGAAGACAAATCACCATCTTTTACATCAACATTATATGCTTTTTCATAATTATTTCTCATATAAGCATCACGCTTGGTAATTGGCTGGTATTTAACGCTTCCAGGCAATTCTTTTGGCACTATTCTGCCATTGTCTAAGGTGTCATATTGAACAGAAAGGTCATTTGCAATCACAACATTTCCTTCGGCATCAATCATTTTCTTTGTAAAAATATTTCCCCTGAAATAGTTGAAGTCATTTGCTTCATTATCAATGATTGGTCGGTAAACATCCGCAACCCATTCCGCAGCATTGCCAGACATATCGTACAAACCAAAAGCGTTAGGGTCGTAGGATTTAACTTGAATGGTAATATCCGCGCCATCATTGCTCCACCCCGGAACACCACTGTAATCTCCTTTTCCTTGTTTAAAGTTGGCCAATTGGTCTCCTTTATATTTTTTCGATTTGTTACGCGTATATTTTCCTTTCCAGGCGTATTTTTTTCTTCCACGTGTATTGTTGTATTCACGGTCTTCAACAACCGCTTTTGCGGCGTATTCCCATTCAACTTCGGTAGGAAGCCTAAATCTTGAACTTAATATTCCGTCAGAAACTTTTACCTGTCTGCCCGTAAAAGAACCTCTTGATGGTTTTGCTTCTCCTTTTTTAAGTTGTTTATTGGCTGGCAATCCTTTTTTATAGATGGAAGAATCTCCGCCAAAAAGCGTGTATGGATTGTTTAAATAGGTATCTGTATTAAAATTGTTTTGTCCCCTAACTTCTAATGAATCCAATCGAAAAAGTGGTTTTAAAATACCCTTGTCCATCAATATTTTTTCATTCACCCTGTCGGTTCTCCATTTACAATATTGCGTTGCCTGAATCCAGCTAACACCAATTACCGGATAATCGGCATAACCAGGATGTCTTAAATAATTTTCAGTCAATTGTTCATTGAATCCCAAAACATCGCGCCAAACTAAAGTGTCGGGAACAGCAGCTGTATAAATATGTTCGTAGTTTGGGTCGCCAGGAGGAAAAACCCTTTCCATCCAATCTAAATAAAAGATATATTCAGAATTGGTTACTTCGGTTTCATCCATATAAAATGAACGAACTTGCTGCTGAACAGGCGTTGTATTCCAGTCAAATAACACATCATCCTGCACGTGTCCCATCGTAAAAGAACCGCCTTCAATTAAAACCATTCCCGGAGGCGCTTCCTGTCCTTTATATTTTGTGTCTCCCGCAAAACCACCAGCTTTCTTGTCTTTTGAACTCCAACCGGTAAGTGATACGTTATTTCTTGGATTTCTATTATGGCAACTCACAAAGAAAACAACAGTAATAGTTAACAAAATTAACTTAGAAATGTTATTTAGATTTTTCAAGTTCATTTCAAATTAGTTAGGGTTATATTTTCCCGCAATTTACATTAAATTAATTTTTTTGCAAGAAATAATATTAATAATTATTTGCTACGCTTTTACTAACGACAGTTTTCAATCTTTAGTATGCTAAATGTTATAATATATTTCAATGATACAGCTATTTTTTTAATGAAGTACCTTGTCTAGTGTAGTAATTACTAAATTCCCTAACTATTTTCACCACTCTTTTCCCTTTCTGCTTCGTTAAAATTTTTAACCGTAGCTATGGCTATGCTTGCAAATTTTGCCTATCACAAAGAAAAAATAGCAGCAAAAATTTAGTTAGCTAATTTAACAATTAGCTCACTAGCGTAATTTTTTTCATATTTCTTGCTGGCAAAATTACTATAATTTACAGGAATTTATCATTTTTTCGACAATCATTATAATTTATCGGCAAAAAATACCAATCGTTATGGTCAATTAAAACTTGTTTTACAAGAAAAACGCACCTATTTTTATGTGATAAAAATCTAAAAATCAATAAGATAAAAATTTAAATACATTTAAAAAAACCAAGTTTAGGGATAGTGGGGTTCCTTAATGAAATATGATTGCAATTTGTGCTGTTTTAAATTAGGTGAAGCCCACAATAATATGATTAAACAAACGTTTTTTCTGTGAAGTTAATGGTATAGAAATTTAAATATTTTGAGATAAAACAAAAAAGTATTTTTGAATATTAAATAATATAATTTAATCAATTATTTATAAAAGATCGAAAAATCAGGATACTTCAATAAAAAGTAAGATATTTGTTCCTTTAAAAGATATAATTAATGAAAAAAATCATAGGATTTACATTAATGGTTTTTATGATAGTTGTAAAAATTGATGCACAGGAAAATCCAAATGCAATCACAACTGCCGCGCCATTTTTATTGATTGCGCCTGATGCTCGTGCAGGTGGAATGGGTGATGTTGGCGTTGCCACTTCACCTGATGCCTATTCACAACACTGGAATGCTTCAAAGTTTGCGTTTATGGACTCACAATTTATGGTGGGCATTGTTTATACGCCTTGGTTGCGGGAACTTACAAATGATGTTTTTTTAGGCGGTTTTTCATTTGCGAACAAAATTGATGACAGAAGCGCTTGGGCAGCGAGTTTAAAATATTTTAATTTAGGCCAAATAGATTTAACAGATATCAATGGAACGCCAGAAGGCACTGAAAAACTGAATGAGTTTTCGGTGGATGGTTCTTATGCTTTAAAATTAAGTGAAACATACTCGATGGGCGTAACCTTGCGCTATATTCGTTCCGATTTGGGGATTGAATCTGCAAATTCAACCATAAATCCGGTTAATACTTTTGCCGTTGATGTTTCCGGCTATTATGAATCTGAGGAACAAAGTTATGGCAACATTAACGGTATTTGGAGAGGTGGTTTCAATGTTTCTAACATTGGTCCGAAAGTTTCTTACTCAAACGACGGACAAGAAAACTATATTCCGACAAATTTAAAACTTGGGGGCGGATTTGATTTTATTTTAGACAGAAGCAACAATGTAAGCATCAATTTGGAATTTAATAAATTACTGGTTCCTACACCAAGCGTTTCTCAGTCTGAAAATGGCGGACCTCCTTATATTCAAGAAGATGTGAATTTTTTTAGCGGTATTTTTAAATCATTTAATGATGCGCCGGGCGGATTTAGCGAAGAACTTAAAGAGGTAACTTGGGGCTTGGGCGCTGAATATATGTATGACAATGCTTTTGCATTGAGAGCTGGATATTTTAATGAAAGTGATTTAAAAGGATCACGTAAATATTTTACGGTTGGTACCGGATTTAAATTTAAAAGTTCTAAACTTGATATTTCCTACTTATTCAATGCTTCGGAAATTAAAAACCCACTAGAAAATACACTTCGATTCTCCTTGTCTTTCGATTTTGGAAATTCATATTAAGAAACTAACCAATTGCCTGAACTAAAAATTTTTGATGAAGAAAATTGAACTAAAAACCCAGATAACTATTTTTGATTCCATTGAAGAATTGCCAACCATTGTAAAAGGTTTGATGGATAAAGCCATTGAAGCCAAACAAAATGCCTACGCGCCTTATTCTAAGTTTAAAGTTGGCGCCGCCTTTCTTTTGGATGACGGAACCATTATCACTGGAAACAATCAGGAAAATGCCGCATATCCCTCGGGAATGTGTGCTGAGCGTGTCGCAATCTGGAAAGTATCTTCCGATTTTCCCCATAAAAAAATATTGAAGTTGGCCATTTCGGCAAGTTCTTCCTCCCAAATTCTTAAAGAACCTGTGGCTCCTTGCGGGGCTTGCAGACAAACATTATCGGAATACGAAATAAAACAAAAGGAAAAAATTGAAGTTTATTTTATGGGCGAAGAAGGTGAAATTATTAAATCCGATTCGGTTTTAGATTTACTTCCAATAGCTTTCGATAAAACTTTTTTATAAAACTTGATGAAGGGCGATATTAGAAACCGGGAGGATATTTACTTGCTGGTAAAAGAGTTTTACGTAAAATTAATGAATGATGATCTAATGCATCATTTTTTTGAGGAATTTTCCAATCCGGAATTACTGGAGGAACATTTACATATTTTGGTCGATTTTTGGGACAACATCCTTTTTTATTCTGGCTCCTATCAAAAAAACGCCATGAAACCTCACTTGGATTTGCAACCTGCAAAACCTTTTAAAGTCGAGCATTTTAAGCAGTGGATTTTGCATTTCAACAATACAATCGATGAACATTTTGAGGGAGAAATTGCCCATGCGGCCAAATCTCGCGCACTATCTATCGCAACAGTGATGCAAATTAAAATAGCGGAAATGGACAAGCAATAAAAAAACTTGTTATCTTTACGTTTTTAAAAAAAAGCAATGGCAATAAACTCAGTAATTACAGGAACAGGAAGCTATATTCCTACAGTGGTTAAAAAAAATTCAGATTTTTTAACCAGTCAATTTTTAAATGAAGACGGCACCTCTTTTGTTTATGAAAATGAAATTATAATAGAAAAATTTAAGTCGATTACAGGCATTGAAGAAAGACGTTATGCAAGTCCGGAATTAAATTCGTCAGATTTGGCATTTTTTGCAGCCGAAAAAGCGATTGCAGATGCTAAAATTGACCAGGAAGATTTAGATTATATTATTTTGGCGCATAATTTTGGAGACGTTAAAAGTGCCTCAAACCAAAGCGATATCTTGCCAAGTTTGGCTTCAAGAGTAAAACACCGATTGGGAATAAAAAATCCGAATTGTGTGGCTTACGATATTCTTTTCGGATGTCCGGGATGGATTCAGGGAATGATTCAGGCAGAAGCTTACATCAAATCGGGAATGGCGAAAAAATGTTTGGTGGTTGGTACAGAAACACTTTCAAGAGTTTTAGATGACCATGACCGAGATTCGATGATTTATTCTGATGGCGCTGGCGCTTGTGTGGTTGAAGCAATAGAAAGTGATGCCGAAATAGGCATTTTAAGTTATGCCGCACAAACCTATACTTTTGAAGAATGCTTTTACCTGTTTTTTGGAAAATCATTCGATAAATCAAAAGATGAGCATACACGTTATATAAAAATGTATGGCAGAAAAATTTATGAATTTGGATTAAGCTACGTGCCAACGGCCATGAAAGAAGCTTTGGATAAAGCTGGTGTGGATATTTTGGATGTAAAGAAAATTTTAATTCATCAGGCCAATGAAAAAATGGATGAAGCCATTATTAAACGATTTTACCGTTTGTATAAGACAGAAATTCCGGAAGCGGTGATGCCAATGAGCATCCATACGTTGGGAAATAGTTCTGTGGCCACTGTAATCACCTTGTATGATTTAATTAAACACGGAAACCTAAAACCTCACAGTCTTCATAAAGGAGATGTGATATTGATGGCGTCAGTGGGTGCTGGAATGAATATAAACGCGATGGTTTATAAATATTAGTGTAAATGAGTATTTAATTGCCTAAAGTTTGGAGTACTTAAAGTTATAAAAAAAATGAATAAATAAAAGTCCGTTTTCGGACTTTTTTTATGCCTCTTTTTTGATGGAAATTTCTAAAATTGCTACTGCCAAATATTCAAAAATAGTGGTGGCGGTAAAAGTTTCATAACCTGTGGCAGGCAAGGCCAAATCAGCAGTTCTTCCATGCAGGTAAACACCTAAAATTGCCGCATTTATAGGTTTATAGCCTTGGGCAATCAATCCGGTAATCATTCCGGTCAACACATCGCCGCTTCCGCCAGTTGCCAATGCTTGATTTCCGGTGGAATTGAAAAATAGTTGATCATTATTGACAATTACGGTATGCGCACCTTTTATGACCACAATTGTTTTATGCTTTTTGGAAAATTCAAATGTTTTATCAAGTTTTTCATAATCATTTTTCCAAGCGCCAATGAGTCGTTCCAACTCTTTTGGATGCGGCGTTAAAATGGTATTTTTTGGTAAATAGTTGAGCAATAGTTGATTATTGGAAAGCAAATTAATGCCATCGGCATCAATCACCAAAGGAAGTTTATTGTCTTTTATGAAATTTTCAAACCCTTGTGCTGTTTTTTCAGCAGTTCCCATTCCCGGACCTATGCCAATAACGGTTGGATTTGTTTTAAAATTGAAATACGTTAAAACAGCATCTGTATCCACTTCCACCATCACTTCGGGCACCGATGTTTGCAAAATGTCATAACCACATTTTGGAATATAGGCCGAAACCAATCCGCTTCCAATTTTCAAGGCTGCTTTTGAAGCCAATGTTATGGCGCCCATTTTTCCAAAACTTCCGCCAATCATCAGGGAATGGCCATAAGTGCCTTTGTGATCCCATTTTTTGCGGGTTTTGTATAAGGGAATAATATCAGTGAATGTGATATAATGGCTTTTTGGCTTTAAACTTTCAATATAATTTTGATCCAAACCAATATCAATAACTTCCCAAGTATTTACGAAATCTTTATTTTCCGGCAACAAAAAAGCCAATTTTGGTGTTTGAAAAGTGAGAATATGGCTCGATTTTAATACAGAATCACTGTCGGTAACAGTTTTGTCTCCAAACAATCCCGACGGAATATCGATGGCCAAAGTAAAAACCTTTTTATTATTAAGATATTGTATTAATGTTTTGGTGAAACCTTCCGGATTTCTGCTAAGCCCGTTTCCGAAAATGGCATCAATTACCATGTCATTTACATGAATTTCAGGAAAGTCATTTTCGTTATTCAGTTCAATAGGGGTTAAACCAATTTCTTTTAATCTGTTGTAATTAACTATAAATTCTTCACTGCGTTTATCGCTAAAATTAACAATATAGCATTTTATTTGATAGTTATGTTTGTATAAAAGGCGTGCAATGACCAAACCGTCACCGCCATTATTTCCAATGCCACAAAATACGTGAATTTTAATATTTTCCCCCTGCAACTTGTTGTGCAGCCACTGAAAGCATTTGGTAGCCGCAGTTTCCATTAAATCAATAGAAGATATTCCGGCCAATTTAATGGTGGCCTTGTCGGTTTTTTCGGTTTGTTCCGGAGAAAGAATGTACATAATAAGTTTAAAGTTAAAAGCTGAAAGCAAAAAGCTGAAATGTTAAACGTTATAAGTTGAAACGTTAAATGTTGAAACCAGAAACCAATAATCATCAACTCATAACAAATAACATATAATGCGAATTAAGGCTTAGATTATGTCAATAGACGCCTGCTTTAGCGGGCGGGAAAATATTGAATTTCAAATTGGCTTTAGCCAAAATAATAAAAATGTTTTGGCTAAAGCCTTCAACACGAACATATTTTAATCCATTGGCTAAAGCCAACGGCTATTCAACCCTTAATTTGCATATATAACAAACAATAAAAAAAAACTACCCTTTAAAAACACCCATTTCGGCGTATTTTTCCATGCGTTTTTTTACGAGTTCTTTTGGCGTTAGTTTTTTAAGTTCATCGAAAGCCTTCAGAATGGTTTTTTCAACTTCTTTAAAGGCAGTTTCCCTGTCATAATGAGCTCCGCCCAGCGGTTCTTTAATGATTCCGTCTATCAATTTTTGTTTTTTCATGTCATCCGCAGTTAATTTCAGCGCTTCTGCGGCTTCTTCCTTGTGTTCCCAGCTTCTCCATAAAATAGAAGAACAAGATTCGGGAGAAATAACGCTGTACCAGGTATTTTCCATCATATAAACACGGTCTCCAACACCAATTCCCAATGCACCTCCCGATGCGCCTTCACCAATTACTACGGTAATAATTGGGGTTTTTAAACGGGTCATTTCAAAAATATTGCGGGCAATGGCTTCTCCTTGTCCGCGTTCTTCCGCTTCCAATCCCGGATAAGCGCCTGGTGTGTCCAATAAAGTAACCACAGGAATTCCAAATTTTTCCGCCATTTTCATCAAACGCAATGCTTTTCTGTAGCCTTCAGGATTCGACATTCCGAAATTTCTGTATTGTCGTGTTTTTGTGTTATAGCCTTTTTGTTGGCCAATAAACATAAACGATTGATTTCCTATTTTTCCCAATCCGCCAACCATGGCTTTGTCGTCTTTAAATGTTCGGTCGCCGTGCAGTTCCATAAAAGTTTCTCCGGCAAGCGCCGTAATATGGTCTAAGGTATAAGGCCTGCTTGGGTGGCGCGAAAGTTGCACGCGTTGCCAGGCAGTCAGGTTTTTATAGATATCAGTTTTGGTCTTTAGTAATTTTTTTTCAATGTTTCTGCAACTTTCGGTCATATCAACATCGCTTTCTTCACCAATTAAAACACATTTGTTGTATTGTTCCTCTAATTCTTTAATTGGCAATTCAAAATCTAAATATTCCATATTTTCAAAGTTTGGTTGAACTACAAATATAACAACTAATCAATTTTAGAAAGTTAAATTATAGTCTTTTTTTATTTTTTAAAATTCCGTTGACCACAACAATCAATAAAATTACTGTTGCCCCAATATAAAACTGTGTGCTCATTTTTTCTTTTTCGCCAAATATAAGCACCGCTAAAATGATTCCGTAAACGGGTTCTAAATTCAACGTGAGTATAACGGTATAAGGTGTTAGGTGTTTCATTATTTTTACTGAAACGATAAAAGCGTAAGCCGTACAAATGCTGCTTAAGATAAACAAATATAAAAAGTCCGATGATTTTAACGCAAATTGCTCAAAGGTGAAGCCAGTGGTGAACAAAACGTAAATGGTTATGAAACCAACGCCGAATAACAATTGATAAAAGGAAATTACTTCGGCTTCATATTTTCTTATGTATAAACCGTTTAGGACTGTAAACAGTACCGATAAGAATGAAGCGATTAGGGCATAAATAATTCCCAAAGTATAATCTCCTTCAACATTTAAAATGATGTATAATCCGGCAATTACAATGAGTCCAAACAGCAATTCCAGAAAATTAATGCGTCTCCTGAAAAATAGAGGTTCTATAAATGAAGTGAACAAAGCTCCTGTACTCAAGGCGATTAAGGCAACAGAGACATTGGCGACTTTAATTGCCGAGAAAAAAAAGATCCAATGAATGGCTATGATAACACCTCCAATAAAAAATTTTAAAAGCGCTTTTGGCCCTATGCTTAACGGTTTTTTTTTAATGATAAAATAGATGAATACCAAAATTACTGCGAAGAGCATTCGATACCAAACTAAAGGAATGGCATCAATGCTAATTAAGGCTCCTAAAATGGCGGTAAATCCCCAAATAAATACCAAGAAATGGAGATGAAGGTAGTTTTTTAGCTCAGTTTTTGGCATTTTTAAGGTATAAATAGATGGTTAAAGCTCCAAATACAATATTTGGCAACCAAACCACAAAGAATGAATTTTTTTCGGCACCGGCACCCAATACTTCCGCAATTTTCAGTAAAAATACATAAACGAACATAAGCGAGATTCCAATTGCCAAATTTACGCCCATACCGCCCCGTCGTTTTTTTGAAGCCAGGGAAACTGCTAAAAATGTCAATATATAAGATGAAATAGGCAAGCTGGTTCGTTTGTGGAGTTCAACCAAGTACACATTTAAATTGCTGACGCCTCTGTCTCTTGAGGTATTGATAAATTCATTCAATTTTATGGAATTCATTTCTTTGGCCATATAATCGACATAAATTAAATCCTCGTCGGTGAAATTAAACGTCGTATCTAATCTGGTTCCCGATTCTATAATGTCTCGCTCTTTTAAAATAAATCTTTTTTTATAGTTGATTAATTGAAAAGTGCTGTCTTTTTCCTCCCAACGAATATTATCGGCAAACAGTTTATATTTTAGTTTGGTGCCTTCAAATTTTTCATAAGAAAAATTATAGCCAACTTTGGTGTCAACCGTATAGCTTTTTAAAAACACAAAATCATTTGGCCCTAATTGCAAATTAATATTGGTTAAATAATTTTCATTAAACTGTGTTTTTTTTAAATATTTCCTGTTAAATTCCTCGTATGTTTTATTGCTGTTTGGCACCACAAAATGATTCATGATTAAAGCAAATACAGTCACAATGGTTGCCCCGATAAAATAAGGTTTTAAAAAACGCGTAAATGATATTTTAGCTGAATGTATGGCAATAACTTCTGTATTGCCGGCGAGTTTTGAGGTAAAGAATATGACGGCAATAAAAAGCGCCAAAGGCATAAAGGTATTGCCATAAATGATGATAAAATTGAAGTAATAGTCTTTAATAATTTCCGGCAACTTTAAATCGGCGTGGCGCAAAAATTTATCTACTTTTTCCGACACGTCAATAGCTATTGCAATTGGGATCAATAACATTAATACCAGCAAAAAGGAGCTTAAATATTTTTTTAATATGTATTTGTCGAGAATTCTCAATGAATTGTTTATTTGTTTAATCGTTTATTTGTTTATTTGTTTCACTTCGGCTACGCTTCGGCTACGCTCAGCGACCACGCTCAGCGACCACGCTCAGTGACCGCGCTCAGTGACCTCGCTTAGTGACCTCGCTCAGTGAGCGCGCTCAGTGACCCACTTTTGGCTTCCGTCTTCAGTCCTGCCTCCGGTAGGCAAGCTTCCGTATTCGGTCTTCCGTCTTCCGACTTCCGTCCCGATAGCTATCGGGATCTGACTACATTCTGTTATTTCTGCTTCGAGTTTCCTACTTCCTACTTCCGTCTTCCTACTCCCGACTCCCGACTCCCGACTTCCGTCCCGATAGCTATCGGGATCTGACTACATCCTGTTATCCATTTGTTTCACCATCCTGTTTTTCCAAGGCGTAAAATCTCCGGCTAATATATGCTTTCTTGCTTCACGAACCAACCACAAATAAAATCCTAAATTATGGATGGATGCAATTTGTTTTCCCAGCAATTCTTTCGAAATAAATAAATGGCGCAAATAGGCTTTTGAATACATTTTATCCACAAAAGTGATGTCCATTTCATCAATGGGAGAAAAATCATTTTCCCATTTTTTATTTTTGATGTTGATGGTGCCGTTGGCCGTAAATAACATACCATTTCGCGCATTTCTGGTTGGCATCACACAGTCGAACATATCAATTCCCAAGGCGATATTTTCCAAAATGTTGGCTGGCGTTCCTACGCCCATTAAATAACGCGGTTTGTCTTCGGGTAAAATTGCGGTCACAACTTCGGTCATTTCATACATTTCATCCGCAGGTTCTCCCACTGACAATCCGCCGATGGCATTTCCTTCCGCACCAACAGATGCAATGAACTCGGCCGATTGTTTTCTTAAATCTTTATAGGTGCTTCCTTGCACAATTGGGAAAAAAGCCTGAGTGTATCCGTATTTAAATGGTGTTTTTTCCAGATGTGTGATGCAGCGATTTAACCAGCGATGCGTTAAATGCATCGACCGTTTTGCATAACCGTAATCACAAGGATAAGGAGTGCATTCATCAAATGCCATAATAATGTCGGCACCGATTGTGCGCTGAATTTCCATCACATTTTCAGGTGTGAAAGTGTGGTAGGAGCCATCAATATGGCTTTTAAATTTAACGCCTTCTTCCTTAATTTTTCGGTTTTCTGACAGTGAATATACCTGGTATCCGCCGCTATCTGTCAAAATATTCCGATCCCAATTCATAAATTTATGCAAACCGCCGGCTTGCTCTAAAATGGTTGTTTGCGGACGCAAATATAAATGGTAGGTGTTTCCCAGGATGATATCAGGGTTAATTTCGTCTTTTAATTCGCTTTGATGTACGCCTTTTACCGAGCCTACGGTGCCAACGGGCATAAAAATAGGCGTTTCAATTTCTCCGTGATCAGTTGTAATTACACCAGCTCTAGCCTTGCTTTGCGGGTCGGTTGTTTTTAATTCAAATTGCATAGTCGGCAAAGATACTGATTAGAATTAATGTTTTAAAGTTAAATGCTGAAATGTTAAAAGTTGAAATGTTAAATGTTAAAAGTTAGAAAGTTTGGGTGTTTAAGGAATTTTAATTGAGTCGGAAGACGGAAGACGGAAGTCCGAAGACGGAAGACGGAAATCCGAAGACGGAAGCCGGAAGTCCGAAGACCGAAGACCGAAGACGGAATACGGAAGACAGAAGACAGAAGTCCGAAGACGGAAGACGGAAACCGAAGACCGAAGACCGAAGACGGAATACGAAGACCGAAGACGGAGGACGGAAGGCCGAAGTTTAATTAAAAATATGATATCAACCATAATCAAGCTCCCTTTCCTTGGGAAAGGGCTGGGGATAGGATTAGGCTGGGGATAGGATATTCCTACTTCTTTTTATGGTCATCCTTTGAAGCTTCTTCTGTTTTGGAGGAATCTGCAATCATATTGTTGATTTCAATCATCTCTTTTTCAGTCAATTCTCGCCATTCGCCCACTTTTATGCCATCTAAATTTACATTCATAATCCGGGTGCGTTTTAGGCTGGTGACTTCATAATTTAAATAGTCGCACATTCTGCGAATTTGGCGGTTTAAGCCTTGGGTCAACACAATTTTAAAGCTGTAATCGTTTAATTTTATGACCTTACACTTTTTTGTGATGGTGTCCAAAATTGGAAGTCCGTCCCCCATTTTCCGAATAAATTCTGAAGTAATTGGTTGCCGAACAGAAACGATATATTCTTTTTCGTGGTTGTTACCGGCTCTCAAAATTTTATTGACAATATCGCCGTCGTTGGTTAAAAAGATCAATCCCTGAGAGGGTTTGTCCAACCTGCCAACAGGAAAAAGTCGTTGTGAATGCTTGATAAAATCGACAATATTTTTGCGTTCTTTTAAATCGGTGGTGCAAACAATGCCAACAGGTTTGTTAAAGGCGATGTACAAAGTTTTGGGTTTTGTGTTTAATGGTTTGCCCTTTATTTTTACCACATCGCCTTCAAATACACGGTTTCCCAATTGTGTGGGTTGATCGTTAATGGTTACAAAACCGTCAACAATTAATTTTTCGGCTTCACGCCTAGAGCAAATTCCGGTGCTGCTGATGTATTTGTTTAAATTAACCGAATTTTCGTTTGATTTTTCCACTTCCATTTCTTTCAAAATGCGAAGTTAGTAAATAATCTGGGCAACTATAAACCAAAAAGTGAAAATTTGTGACCAAAAATTGAGTCAAAATGTAAATAACAATTAATTAAACCAAAGGCAATTTACGCTATTATAATAAGTTATATGCGATTTTGAGAACCCAGAAAAATCGACATTTAGACAAAATAAATCAACTTTTATGTTTCACTTTAGGGAAACTTTTGTAACTTTGCACTATGGACAAAAATCAGAAACATAGAAAGATAACGTTTTACAAGAACTACTTTCAAGACTTCTTTGCCAAACAAAACAAGAAAGTAAAAGCAAAAATTGTTTGAACTTTTGATTTGGTTGAAGACTTACAAAGAGTACCTGAAACTTATCTTAAACACCTAGAAAACACCGACTGATTCTATGAAATCCGAGTTCAACTAGGGAGCGACATTTTTAGGATTTTCTGTTTTTTTGACCAAGGACAACTCGTTGTTTTAGCAAACGGATTTCAAAAGAAAACGCAAAAGACACCTAAGAAAGAAATAGAAATGGCACTTAAAATAAAAGCAGAATATGAAAGCGAAAAATAAAAACTTGATGACTCTTGAAGAGTTCAAAGAAAAAAACTACGGTAAACGTGGTACAAAGGAGCGTGACGAGCTTGAAACAGGTTATGAAGCATTTAAAATCGGTGCTTTGATTCACGACACTCGTGTTGAAATGGGAATGACACAAGAACAACTTGCAGAAAAAGTTGGGACAACTAAATCCTATATTTCAAAAATTGAGAACAATATAAAAGAAGCGCGCATTTCAACTCTTCAAAAAATTATTGAACTTGGTTTTGGCGGACGACTTGAACTGAACATAAAAATCTAATGGATAACTTAATCAAAAGAAGAAAACCGCACACACAGCACCTACAAAAAATTGGCGGTTCAGTAGTTAAATGAAGCTTGGTGCTTCGTATCAAGTTCAGTGGTGGCAGACAGTTTTGTGCTTGTAAAACGCCAACTTCTTGTAGCTGCAAACACGTTATGCCTCATTGTAGAGCGACCGTACAATCAAGAACATTCGTGATGACATTGGACAAATTTTTCAATGCTTCGCAAAATTAGGAGAGTTAAATTTAGTAACTTGCGGACTTAAAATTAAGACAGATAATAATGCTTTTTGAAGAATATAAATATTTTAATTACCAATTTCCTGAACCTCAATATTTAGGTGCAAAGCATACTTTATTGCCTTGGCTTAATCAGTTCATTCCTAAAAATATAAACTCTGCAATTGATGCTTTTGCTGGCTCGCAATCTGTTGGTTATTTATTGAAACAACAAGGATGCAAAGTAATTACAAACGATTTTTTAAATTTTAATAATCAAATTGGAAAAGCTTTAATTGAGAACAAGTCCACCAAATTAGACAAAACAGATTTAGATATTCTTTTTCAGCCTGCAAAAAACAAAAACGAATTTGACTTAATTGAAAATATATTTACAAATGTATTTTTTGAAAAAGAAGAGGCACAGTTTTTAGATAATTTCAGAGCAAATATTTCATTATTAGAAAACGAATTTAAACAAGCTCTTGCTTTCACGGTTATTAATAGAAGTATGACCCGAAAAATAACAATGGGGCATTTTGGTCATACGCAAGCTTTGGTTTACGCAAGCGACCCTGAAAGAATTAAACGCAACAGAAGCTTAATAAGACCTATCAAAGAAATTTTTGAAGAATTACTTCCAAAATACAATGATGCCGTTTTTGATAATAAGCAAGATAATCAAAGTTTCAATCAGAATATTTTAGAATTATTACCTAAAATAGAAAATGTTGAATTGGCATATTTCGACCCACCTTATTGTGATAGCCACGCAGATTATCAAGGATTTTATCATTTATTAGAAACTTACACCGAGTATTGGAAAGACAAAGATTTTATAAATGGTATTAAACGTTATGAACCGCAAAGATTTAGCGGTTTTGACAAAAAGAGAGATGTAATTTCCTCTTTTGAAAAGTTATTTGAACTTTCAGAAGAAATTCCGAATTGGTTAATTAGCTACAATAATAGAAGTTACCCGGGAATTGAAGAATTTGAAAAATTAATTTCAAACTACAGAAATGTAACTGTTGAAGCAAAAACATATCAAAACGGAAGAGGTGGAAAAGGAAGTGTTGCAGGTAGTAAAGAAATACTATTTGTTTGTAGTCCTAAAAAGAAGCATTTCGTTTCAAATAACCATAAAGAACAATTAGTAAATGAAGGACTTTAATTATTGGGATAAATTACATAAAAACGAAGAACTCGCTGCGTTTAGTAATGATAATATTGGTCTTTTATGGCTGAAAACAAAATCAATTAGCAGAAAAGAACTTATTGCTGAATTTTTAAAAATCAACAATATTACTATAAAAGAAACTGCACTTGCTAAGCAATTCGTTGAATTATTCGGCATATTAAGTTCTAATGTTTCTAATTCAAACAAAATTCTTGACGAATTTATTAAATCGGAAAACGCAAAACAAGTTGGAGCACTTAAGACAGCGCAACTCGTATCTGAATTATATAAGCTAAAGAATTTTGATTGGGGCGGAGATTATCAAAATTCACTTGACAAATATTTAGTAAGCAGATATGTAAAAGTTCAAAACCCTTCATATGAAAACTTACTTTCAAAATTTGAAACTGAAATAAGCGTAGCTGTTCAAGGTTACGTATTAAATAGTTGGTACAACCATTGGAGTAGTATTTTAATCGAACATATTTTCAAATCGCATACGGAAGTTTTGCCAACTGTTGGACAAATTAAAAGTGTTGACTTTTTCATTAATGATGTGCCATTTGATTTGAAAGTTACTTATTTGCCAGCAGAATATATAAAATCTAAACGCAAAGAAAAAAGATTGCCCGTTGAGGTGACTTATTTAAAAAAGAAAGCGATAGAAGCAAATATTGTTTTTGACAAAACGGCAAAACCAGCAGACATTTTCTACGAAATAGTTGAGAAAATGAAAGATAGAAATGATGCTTTTTGTTTAGATGTTCTGAAAACCTTAAAAGACGAAAAATTAGAAATTTTAAAAGAAGTACAAGACGACCCAAAAATGTTGGCAACTTGGCTTTATGAAAATCAAGGCGAAATGCGTTTTGGTTCTGAAAACCGTCTATTTCTCGTTTTGGTTGACACAGACGACTTTACAAATTCGTGGAAATTGAAAAGAAACATTGACCTATTAAAGCCTACAATTCTATCTTATTTGGACAACTTCAAAACGAAAAAAACTGAAGACCTAAAAATAGAATTTGAGTTTAAAGGAAAAACAAAAACATTTACAGCATTGACAGACATAATATTTGTCGTGAAATAACCTATGCTACAGATTAGTAAATACATAACTATAGATAAACATCTCCACGACTGAAAAAACAACGAAGGCATAACAGGCGTTTGGCAAAAAAGCGGGTTCAGTAGTTAAATGAAGCTTGGTGCTTCGTATCAAGTTCAGTGGTGGCAGACAGTTTTGTGCTTGTAAAACGCCAACTTCTTGTAGCTGCAAACACGTTATAAACGCAAGCATTTCCAATAATCCGGAAGTTTTTTTGCCAAAAGCTATTTAATTTTTTAATTTTATAGGCATTGCGATTGTTTTTGTTGCGTTTTCAATTTTCTTGCTTAATTAAGACGGGGAATCGTAAAATAAAATTTAGATCCTATTCCTTCTTCCGATTCCAGCCAAATTTTGCCTCCAAGCATTTCTGCATACGCTTTTGAGATGGTAAGCCCTAAACCCGAACCTTCGTGAACGGCTTTATCTTCAATATCTGCCTGTACAAAGCGGTCAAAAACAAAAGGCTGTCTGTCTATTGGAATACCTATTCCGGTGTCTTTTATTAAAAATTCAACATGGTTATTTTGTTGGGAACAATTAATTTCAATAAAACCTTCATTGGTGAATTTAATCGCGTTTTTGATTAAGTTGGTCAACACCGAATTAATTTTTATTTCATCCGATTTAATAAAGGCTTGATCGTTTGTTAATGAATTGTTTATGATCAATTGCAATCCTTTTTTCTCGGCCTCAGGAATAAAAAAATCATAAAGTTCCACAAATTGATCGTTTATGTTGAAAACTGACAGGGAAATATTTATCGATCCTGATTCAATTCTTGAAACATCAATAATATCATTGATGGTGATTAACAAGCGTTTAGCGCTTTTTTCAATGATATCTATAAACTTTTGTCTTTTCTCCAGTTTGATGTCTGTGTCTTTTAATAAGTCTGAGAAACAAAGAATACCGTTCATAGGAGTTCTAATTTCGTGGGACATATTGGTTAAGAAAGCCGATTTTAAACGATTGCTTTCTTCGGCTTTATCTTTGGCTACAATCAATTCAATATTGGTTTGGGCTAAAACGGCGGTTCTTTCTTTCACTTTTTCCTCTAAAATCAGGTTATGGTTTTCTAATTGTTGATGTAGTTGGAGGCTTTTAAGTAAATTTCTTATTCGAAGCTCCACTTCAATTAAATCAAAGGGTTTGGTTAAAAAATCGGTTGCGCCGTTGGCAAGTGCCTGTTGTTTTGTTTCTGTTTTAATGTCGGCTGTCAGCACCAGTATCGGTAAAAAAGATCCTGGCTTAATGTGTTGTTTTAACTGGTCCATAATTTGAAATCCATTAAAATGCGGCATCATTAAATCGAGCATAATGAGGTGCGGTTTAGAGGAATTAAACAAATCAAGCACTTTTCGTGAATCTGTAGTGGTGGTGTAATTTTTGTATCCCGTAAAATCTAACAAACCGGTAAGTACGTCAATATTTTGCTGTTGGTCATCCACTATGAGAATTTTTGCATTTTTTAAGGTTTCGTTTAGCATTGTTTTCGGGTTTAGATAATTTGGTGTCATTTATTATTTTTTTTTCATTGCCTCATCAAGCGCTTTCAAAAATTCCAGCACAACCAATGGTTTGGTTAAATAAGCTTTGGCGCCGGCAGCCAATAAATTTGTTATTTGTTTTTGCGAGGTATCGGCACTTAATACAACCACAGGAATATTTTTTGTTTTAGGTTCATTTTGCAACAATTTCAGCACTTCGCTGCCGTGTAAATCAGGCAAATCTAAATCGAGCAGAATAACGTTTGGCCTATAATCCAATGTCAGTTTTAGGACATCTTTACCGTACAAATTGGTGATTAATTTAATTGCTGGCCTATGTGTGTCTATAATTTGTTTAATCAATTGAAGATTTGAAATATTATTTTCTATGTACAAAAGTGTTCCCGTTTTAGTTGATTTGGCGGGAATTGCAGATATAATAATGGCTTCTTTTTCGTGTTGATTCAACTGTCCTGCAATTTGGGGAAGTTCAATCCAAAATGTGCTTCCTTTTCCTAAAGTGCTTTCAACCCCAATGCCACCGTTCATAGCTTCAATCAATTTTTTGGTGACCGCCAATCCAAGTCCCGTTCCTGTCATATCTGAAATTTTTGTTTCTATGCGCACAAATGGCTTAAAAAGCTTGTTAATTGCATTTGCGGCAATTCCTTTTCCGGTATCCGTAATGCTAATTCTCACTTTTTCGTTTGGCATTTTTTCCGTTTTTATTTTAACCAAACCATTTTGATGATTGAATTTTAATGCATTGTTCAGAAGATTTAGCAACACTTGAATTAACTTTTGATAATCTGCCAAAACATATAAATTCTCCTCTTCTAAAATCTCCAATGCAAGTTCTATGTTGTTTTCTTTGGCAAAAGGTTGACACATTTCAATGGTTTCCAATAAAATGCCTTTAAGCTGAACGGGTTCTTGGGAGGTTATAATATTAGTGCTTTCTGTTTTTGAAAGCAACAACACATCATTTACTAAAGCAAGGAGCTGTTTTCCGCTTGTCATAATTTGATTGACACCTTTTTTGTGCTTTGGATCGAGTTCGCCCATTTCTAATAATTGCCCAAAACCCAATATGCTGTTTAGCGGTGTACGAAGTTCGTGGCTCACGCGTGAGAAAAATTCGTTTTTGGAAGCGATGGCGAGTTCTAACTCAACTTTTGCAGTTGCCAGCTCAATTTCAGCCAGTTTGTGTGATTCAATTTCGTCGGCAAGGTTGTTATTCAACAAGGCCAGCTGTTGGGTTCTATCCTTAACTTTTTGTTCAAGAGAAGTGTTCAGGTTAAGGATTTCTATTTCTTGTTTTTTTTGTTTGGTGATGTCTCTGGCAATGCCAATAAAAGAAATTAGATTTTCGTTTTCATCATATACTGGCGAAGCGGAAAAGTTAATTGGGAATTCGGTACCGTCTTTTTTTATGCTGATTATTTCATTTTGCCAAGACCCATTTTGGATGATCCCTTGCTTTATTTCATCAGATGTTTCAATTAGATGGTTTTTGGAGCGTAACATTTCAATGGGTTGACCAATAAGTTCTTCTTGTGAATAACCAAACAACGCAACCAAGGATTTATTGACAAATTTAATGGTGTTGTCAATTTCAGTGATGCAAATACTGTCCTGGGAGCTTTCAATTGCCTGTGCAAGCAGTTTTATTTTTTCTTTGGCTTTCTTTTGTTCGGTGATGTCTCTTTTTATGGCAACAAATGAAGTTGCTTTTCCTTCATCATTCAGTATTGGCGAAATTGAAAGCGCAACAGGAAAATCTCTTCCGCCTTTGGTTATATTAAGGATTTCCCCCTGCCAACTTTGCTTTTTCTGTAATTGGGCCAGGATTTCTTTTAGCACTTCCGGGTTATTATTTTCCGAATGTATCACTTGAATAGGCTGGTTGATAATTTCTTCTGTTTGATAACCATAAGTTTTCAAAAAAGCATCATTAACATAATTAATGACAAAATTTTCATTGGTGATTACAATGCATTCCAAGGTGTTTTGAACTGCCTTGGCAAGTATTTTTATTTTTTCTTCGGCTTGTTTTCGCAATGTAATGTCCTTAACAATTGCCTGTAAAAAAACTTCACCGTCAAGTGCTATTTTGTTTAAAGAAACTTCTGCGCAAAATAAGGATTTATCTAAATGACAATGCGTCCATTCAAAATTTTGGGGTTTGCCATTTAATGCTGCATTGATAAATTCCATTCCTTTTTCTGAAGATAAACGGCCATCAGGTTGTTTTTTAGGAGAGAACTGAAAGGGTGAAGTTCCAAGAATATCTTCTTTTGTGCACCCAAATATTTTTTCGGTTTGGCCATTGCAGTCTAAAAAGGTTCCGTTTTTCATTATAAATATGGCGTCATTCAACGATTCATACAGTGTTCTATATTTTAGTTCACTTTTTTTAACTTCTTCTTTTGCTTTTTTTGTTTCGGTGATATCTATAAATGAACCAATCCAGCGAACCGGATTTTTAGCCTTGTCATACGCTACAAATCCCCTGTCAAAAACAGTGGCATAGGAGCCATCAGCACGTTTAAAACGGTATTCGCCACTCCAGTTTTCCAGTTTTTCATCAAACACGTTTTGAATGCTTTGCAACATAGCCTCCAAATCTTTTGGGTGTATTTTTTCTTCCCAAAAATCCAAATCGGTTTTTGTAATTTCGGGTGGGTAATTATAGTAGCGATTAAGTGCTTCGCTCCACCAAACTTTGTTGGTTTTTAAATCCCAATCATAAATACAGTCGTTTGTGGCTTTTGCCACCATATTAAAGCGGTTGTTGAATTCAATTATTTTATTGGTGCTTTTGCGCAAAAAGCGTTCTAAAAAAAACCAAAGAAGTGACAATATGAGGACTAAAAAACCAAAATACCATTCGCTTTGTTTTACTTCTTGTTGCAGTTGCGCTTGCATTTTGTTGGCTTCCGCCTCGTGAAGCTTTATAAATGAGGATAGTTCTTTGGCATAAATTTCTTTTTGTTTTTTATATGCGGCACTGTTTATAAGTGTTTGGGCTTCGGGCAGTTTTTTGTTTTTTACCAAATCAAAAACGCTATTTTCCATTACAACAAGCTTATAATAGGCATTATTGATTTCACTGATATTTTGGCTCGATTGTCCTGTGCTATCTAACAGCATCGCATTTTTAATGGCATTGTCCAATTTTGTTTCAGCAAGCCGGTAGTGTTTTTCCCATTGCAAATCGCCGGTATTTGAAGCCATTAAAGCCGCATTTGTGAGAACTTCGTCGTAAAAAAGGATATTGGTGGCATAATTTCTGGCTAGTTGTGTGTGAACGGAACTTTCGAGTGCCTTGTCTATTACGTTTTTCACGTGAATTCCGAGCACAGCTGTTAAGGAAGCTGACAGCACAATTGAAAAAATCAAAAGGAATCTTGAATTTTTCGATTTATTAAGATTTAATGATTTCATTTTTTTTGTTTTATTATCCATTTTCATCCTACACCTGCGCGGTTCATCAGTCAATATTAATTACGCCATCTATCACTTTTAAAAACTCAAGCACATCCAACGGTTTGGTTAAATAGGCTTTAGCGCCTAATTTCAGCAATGTATTTATTTGTTTATCCATAGCATCGGCGCTTAAAATAATTACCGGAATCGATTTTGTTTTCACATTTTTTTTCAACAATTCCAATACCTTGCTTCCGTGCATATCAGGTAAATCAAGGTCGAGCAAAATTAAACTTGGCTTATAATCAAATGCCAGCTTTAAAGTGTCTTTGCCATAGAAACCGGTGATGAGTTTAATATCCTGACGTTGCATTTCCAAAATTTGTTTTACCAATTCTTGGTTAGAAATATTGTCTTCAATGTATAAAATGGTTCCAGATTTGTTTGTTAAATTCGATGGCATTTCATCAAAAACAACATCCATCAGGTGACTTTCTATCTGACTTATACTGCGCGGAAGTTCAATCCAAAAAGTGCTTCCTTTACCCACTTCACTTTCTATGCCAATGGTGCCGTCCATTGCTTCCGTCAATTTTTTTGAAACAGCCAATCCAAGTCCGGTTCCTTCCACTGCCGAAATTTCTTTTCCAATGCGTTGAAATGGCGTAAAAAGTTTAGACAATTCTTCTTGGGCAATTCCTTTTCCGGTATCTGTGATGCTAATTCTAACTTTTTCATTTTTTGCGTTTTCCGCAGCTATTGTTACCAAACCGTCTTTAATATTGTATTTTATGGCGTTGTTAATAAGGTTCAGCAATACTTGTTTCAGCTTTTGATTGTCGGCTTTTACAAAAAGTTGCAGCGCATCAGTTTCCGTCAATTCAAGTTTGATATTATTTTCTATGGCAAGCGGATAAACAAGATCCAATGTTTCTAAAAGAAGGCCTTTAATCTCAACCGGTTCTATGGAGAGTGACAATTCACCCGCTTCAATCCTTGATAAATCAAGCACTTCATTAATTAAATTGAGTAAGTGTTTGCCGCTTTTCATAATGTGATCAACGCCTTTTTTATGGGTTGGATCAAGCTCTCCCATAATCATTAATTGGGTAAAACCAAGAATTGAATTTAACGGCGTGCGAAGTTCATGGCTCATACGCGACAAAAATTCACTTTTGGCAAGGTTGGCGCGTTCGGCTTCTGATTTGGCGTTTTTAATTTCTTCATCCGCTTTTTTACGTTCGGTAATATCTATAATACTGGTTAAAATCATCATTTCATTATTGATGAGAATAGGATTCAACCCAACTTCAACCGGGATTTTAGTTCCGTCCTTTTTCAAACCGAATAAGTCGCGCCCTGCTCCCATATTGCGTGCTGTTGGGAGGGAAGTAAAGTTGGTACGGAAATCTAGATGACCAATTTCGACTGCATCGGGAACTAATATTTCTATTTTATTCCCAATGAGTTCGTCGCGATTGTATCCGAAATAATTTTCCGTTTGCTGGTTGATTAATTGGATTATCCCGTTTGAACTAACCAAAATAATAGCATTTGGGGATGATTCAACTACCAATTTAAATTTATCCTCTAACTGCTTCCGTTCCTCAATTTCATCCAGAAGATTTTTATTGGTTTCTGCAAGTTGTGCAGTTCTTAATTCTATTTTATTTTCGAGTTCCCTATTCAAATTAAGGATTTCTTCTTCGTCCTGTTTTCTTTCCGTAATATCCTGAAAAGTACCAAAGAGCCGCACGCATTTACCATTTTTGATAACCGCTTCCCCAATAGAACGAACCCATAAGTTGTTGCCTTTGGCGGTGGTGAATTGTGCATCTATATCATAAGGCAAACCTTCTTCCGTAGCGCGTTGTACCGCTTTAGTGATGATAGGGCGGTCTTTGGGTGCGTAAAAGTTAATGGCGTTTTCAACATCAGGTTTAACAGAAGGATCAATTTCGTAAATGTGGTAGGTTTCCGGTGACCAAGTTAACTCCATGGTTTGCAAATCAAGATCCCAGCCGCCTACTTTTGCCATTTTACCAGTTCGCAGTAAAAGTGCTTCGTTTCGGTTTAACTTCTCTTCTGCCTCTTTACGTTGCTTTTCATTTTCAAGGAATTCAACGCCAAAGGAAATATCCATTGCCAATTCATCGAGCAATTTTACTTCGGTTTCATCAAAGAAAAATAATTCAGGTGAATAGAGCATAAAACAACCAATTGTTTCTCCAAAAACTTTAATGGGAAAAGCAGCGGATGATTTATAATCTTGTTTTATGGCATTTTCGCGCCAAGGAATCATTTTGGGATCGTTGGCGATATCATTTGATACAATATGAACCCCCAATTTTATGGATTGTCCAGTTGGGCCATTGCTGTATTTTTCATCATTTAAATCGATATTGACAGTTTTAAGATAACCATCTTCAAACCCGGCAGAAGAAACGGCTTTCACTTTATTTGAGGATTTATCAACCATTCCTATCCAAGCCATTTTAAATTTTCCGTCTTCCACTGCAATGCGACAGGTTTCATCGAAAATGGTTTGTGCATCATTTACGCGCACAATGGTTTGATTGATATTGCTGAGTACCGCATAAATACGATTTAATTTTTGCATTTCTTTTGCAGCTGCTCTGCTTTCGGAAATATTTTTAATTTGTGAAATGAAATATAAAGGAGCGCCTTTATCATCATTTACCAGCGAAACACTTAAAGAAACCCAAATAATGGACCCATTTTTATGGAAGTATCTTTTCTCCATCGTATAAGTCGATATTTCCCCTTTAAGCACTTGATTTACATAGTCCAAGTCTTCTTTTAAATCATCTGGATGTGTAATGTCCTTAAATGTTTTTGATAAGAGTTCTTCTTCGGAATAGCCTACAATGTCGCAGACAGCCTTATTCACTTTTAACCATTTGCCTTCGGGCGATATTAACGCGATGCCAATTGGGGAATGATGAAATGAGTTTTTAAACTTTTCTTCGCTTAATTTTAAAAGGTTCTCTGCATTTTTGCGTTCGGTAACGTCGAGCAACATCCCTGTTATCTTGTCATTTTTTAATTTTGCGCTAATAATAACCGACTTTTTGTTTGAATGTTTACTGATAAACTCATATTCAACTTGGTTTACTTGTCCTGCACTTTGCAGTTCCTCCATCAATTTTTTTCGATCGGAATGATTTTTATAAAGCGCTGAAACGTTTACTGACATTAGGTCTGATACAGAATCATATTCCATTTGTTTGGCAAAAGCCTCATTTGCATAAAGTAATTCTCCTTTCAGGTTTGAGCTGTAAACGCCAACCAAAGAATTTTCAATAAGATTTCTGTATTTTTCTTCTGAAATAGAGAGTTCGGCAGTGCGTTCACTGATTTTGCATTCAAGTTCTTCATTAAGGTTTTGCAAAAGTTTTTCTGCTTTTCTTTTTCCGGACAGGTCTTTTAAAACGAAAATAAATATCAAAGCCAATAAAACAATTTGAATAAAAAGACTTAACGAAATAATTATAAACGTATTGGAAATATTAAGGGATATATTTTCATTTTTAATTTTCAATTGGCTGTTTTCTTCAGCAATCATTTGTGAAATAAGTGCCTCAATTTTATCGTTAATTCGTTTGCCTTTTAGTGTTGAAAAAAGGGCTTCTGAGGCAATTTTCCCGGTTGTTTTATGGGTTTCAACCAATAATTCTGAAAATTCTATACGTTCTTTCAGCAATTGATCCAGAGAAATTAAAGCTTCTTGCCGTGCCGGATTATTAATTGTAAGTGCTTTTAATTTTTTTGTGGATTCTATAATATTTATTTTATTTTGCTGATGGTTTTCAAGAAAAATTTCATTATTTGAAAGTATAAATCCACGCGCATTTGATGCTAACTCACTGGTATTGGAGGTTATTTTATTGATTTCCCCTTTTACGACTTCTGTATTAATCACCAAATCGGAGGCATCAACTATAGATCGAATACTTGAGATTGAATTGAGTGACACAAAGAGAATAACCACAAATGAAACTGTAATGCTGGAAAATAATTTCCTTTCAATGGTAATGCTGTTTTTGGAATCGTGATACATCGTAAACAATATGCCTACAAATAGAAATGTAAAAATGATGGAAGCGCTAAATGCCATTTTGGTGTAATACAAAAGTCCAGTCATTTGAGAAATTCCAAAAACGTAACCAATAATTCCAAAAACGCTGATGCAAATTGCCAGCGTAATAAAAAATAGCACCAATAAATTGTTTTTTGTTTTATTAAAAGAGATGAATAACAAGGTGATGCCCAGCAAAATAAAATTTAAGGAGGTATTGGGTGCCATTCGAACTGAATCAAATGTTTTAATTGTGATTGTCGCTTCATTAAAAAGTAATTCATCAATACCCAAATTGATATTGAAAAGGTCTTGTGACAAAACCAAAGCACCAAGCATTATAGTTGCGAAAGAAAAGATGCGCGACCAATACAATTTAATTTTTTGATTTTTTTGCTGTAAAAAAACAAGCGCCAAACCGGTAAAAATAAAACTAAGCGCAGTATTTGCTTTCATAGTAACGCCCATTAAACCTAAAGTTTTGAGCGTATTACTGTTTAATTGCCAGCCTATAAGCACCAAAATACCGGCAAGGGCAGCCATAATTCCGGCAATGTAAGCTACAGATAATTGTGAAGTTTTAGGAACCATATTTTAGGAATAAGTAATCATTTCTTTTTATAGCATATTAAATAGTTACAATTTTTATAGACAATAATTTTTTGTCAATTCGAAGGATTTTCGAAAGAAAATCTTATCGAGAACAGGAAATTATTGTTAAAAACGGTTCGTGATACATTTTTTGTTTCGTTTCACTACGCATAAAAACGCTCGAACTTACGTTTTTTAATAATTGCACCAGCAGGTTTCTATTTATAAAATTTTTGCAGAAACAATTTTTTTGACGAAAGGAAAAACTGTAAAATTTATTCCATTTTGATAATAATCGACATCAAGGTAAGCATTAATTATTTGTAAATGGCATAAATAACTTAAAAAGAACCATTTAAAAAAATGTAGTTTCAATGTTGTCCGATATAAATCCATTACATTTAATAAATCTCAATCTAAACGGGACTTAACAATCAGGTTGCCCCGAAGGGGCTTGTATTTAATGAAAATCTATTTTCTACAGACAGGTCGTCCCTCTGGGACTAAAAAAGCTCCGTAAGAGCGAAATGTTTGTAGAAAAATAAAAAAATTCAGTATTTAAAGCCCCATCGGGGCAATGTCATTAAGTTAAGCTTTTAACGCCCAATTTTTGTCCTTCCGAGGAGTCGAGGAATCCCATCATAAGCGCTCATTTATTGCGATTCCTCCTTTGTCGGAATGACAAATATTTCCTTAACTTAATGACATTGCCCTTCGGGGCGACCTGTTTGTATTGAAAAATTTAACCAGACAATAATTATGTGGTTTAATGAAGCGTAATTGATGGAAAATCTCTGCTAGCGAGCGCTTTTTACTCGTGATTTTATGAATTTTATGAGCAAAATCAAGTGTTGGAAACTTGCGCTTGTTGGAGCATAAAGCAACAGGTCTAAAAAATTCAAAATTTCACTTATCTTTGAATTGTGCAAATACTGCCAAATACCAATCAAATTATTAAGATATCATGATGAAAAGATTAGCCAATTATTTACTGGAAGGTTTATTGTATATCGCGCCATTAAGTATTACAGCTTATATTATTTACGCGGTTTTTATGTTTATGGATAATTTATCCCAAGATTTAATTTTTGAATTATTTGCAATCAAAATTCCGGGTTTGGGCGTTTTGGCCTTGCTCATATTTTTAATTTTTATTGGTTTTATTGGAAGAACTTTTATTGCGCAGCCTTTAAAACAGGTATTTCAAAATGTGATTGGCAGAATTCCTTTGGTGAAATTTGTGTATTCGGCTTTTAACGATTTGTTTTCGGCTTTTGTGGGCAAAGAAAAAAAATTCAACCAACCGGTTTTGGTGAAAGTGAATTTAATTTCCGATCTCGAAAAAATTGGCTTTATCACCGAAGAAAATTTAGCAATTTTGGGTGAAATGGATAAAGTGGCGGTATATTTTCCGCATTCTTACAATTTTTCGGGCGAGTTGTTTATTGTGCCAAAAGCCAATATAAAACCATTGAACATCAGCTCAAGTGATGTGATGAAATTTGTGATTTCTGCCGGATTGACGGGGTGGGAAAAGCCATAATGGGGTAATTATTATAATTCATAGCCCACGATTTAAATCGTGGGTTATGAGTTAAAGCCCACGATTTAAATCGTGGGTTATGAGGTTATGAATTATGAGTTAAAGCCCACGATTTATATCGTGGGTTATGAATTAAATGTATTATTTTTGAAATTTAAAAACAAAACCGCCTAAAAAATCCTTGCGTTTAAATTTATTTCTTCACCGCCTTTACCACCACAAAAGAACCTTGTCCGAACCCTTGTTTAGGAAGTTGCAGTTCATTTATTTCATCCAATTCCCCAAATAATGTTTGGTTGTATTCAAATTCTGTAAATCCGGCTTCTTTCAGTAATTTGGTGACTTGCACTACCGAATAAAAATTCGCGTATCTAAAAAAGGTGCTTCGCATTTTGTTTTCTTCATAGGTTTTTCCAATTTTTTGATCTTTATCAATAAAACCTATAATAATGCTGCCTTTGGGTTTTAAAATCCGATATGCTTCTTTAAAAGCCCTTTTAACATTGTTTAAATGACAAATGGTGACAAAAAGCACAAAATCGTAATATAAATCTTTAATGGGAAGATTTTCAGCTGTGCCATTTATAACCTCAATACCTCTTTTTAAGGCAAGTTCAGCCATTTCACTGGCGGGTTCAATACCTTCTTTTATGCCCAAAACTTTAGCAAATCTTCCAGTTCCAAGTCCAACTTCAATGCCTTTTATGTTTTCTGGCAGTTTCAACATTTGTTCTTTAATGGCTGCAACCTCAGAAAGGTAAACTTCAGGATATTTCTCATACCAAGCCTCATAGGCCTCCACATTTTCGTTAAATATTTTTATTTGATTCATGTTTTTATTTTTTAGAATTTTAATTTGATTGGGCTAACATCATTTTTAGGGAACAATGATTTGGATTATTTTGAACTAAGAAGAACAATAATTACTTAAATCTTGTAATTGATTAAAGTTTGAAAAATTTTACAATACATAAGATGAGGTATTTTGATAGGCCAGTTTGCAAATTTACCGGTTTAGGAAAAAATCCTATAAAAATACCCCGTCTTACTAATTAACTCAAAATAATCAATCATCTAAAATTCCGAAAGTTAGTTTTGTTGTAACCCGAAATTGTGATATTTTATTGCTGTTTACAGTCACTTGCATATCTTTTATATAAACAGACTTAATGTTTTTTACCGTTTTTGATGCTTCATTAACTACATTTTGAACGGCATCCTCAAAACTGATGGTGGAATTCCCCATGAGTTCAATTACTTTTAATACTGACATACTATTAGATTTTATGGTTAATAATTCTTGTTGAAATTAGCAGTTATCTTTTTTTGTTAAAATGATATTGCTCAACAAGTTTTTTGTTTTTAAATCATTATTGTCCGGTTAAATTTAGCAAAACTTACAGGTCGCCCCGAAGGGGCTTTAAATACTGAATTTTTCTATTTTTCTACAAACATTTCGCTCCTACGGAGCTTTTTTAGTCCCAGAGGGACGACCTGTCTGTAGAAAATAGATTTTCAAAAAAACAAGCTCCATCGGGGCGACCTGTTTGTTAAGTCCCCTTAATATTATGATTATTGAATTGCAAAGAACTTTTACCGGACAACAATGTTTTTAAATGATATTTAAACGTTTTAATACCGCAACAAGGCATTCATTGGGTGGCCGGGATCAGGCATTTCTTCCGGCGCTAAAAAATATACTTTTCCGCCTTGCAAAAAAGTGGATACCGCACTTAAATCGCTTAAAGAAGCGTTATTTAATTCCGTTTTTTTACGAAATATCAATCGATTGGTTTGTTGGTTGAAAACGCCAAATTCATCTGCCCCATTTTCAACAAAAAGCGTGTCAATTTTTCCGTTTATTGCTGCGGGCACTATTTCTGAAATTTGATAAGAGGTTTTAGGCGTATGGTATAACTCCTTGTACTGATGCAATTTGGTTTCTTTTATTTTTTCAAAATAGGGGTAAACCAGTTTCTGGGATTCCTGATACAGTTTGGTCTTGTTTTTAAATTCCGAATCGCCCGCAATATAATTTTCAAGCAAATTTGGATAGGTGTTTGCTTCTTTATAAAGTCCGAATACTGGATCGGCGCAAGCAATAACAAGTGGTGCTTTTTTATTTTCAATGACTTTGTTGATGCCGTTGTCTATCGCCCTAAAATAAGTAAAGAGTTCTTTTTTGACATCATCTTTTCCCGGACCTTTTCCATGATAGGTTTCCGCTCCCTGAAAACTTTGTCCGCCCCTGAATTGCAGCATATTTTGCTTAAAGTCAAAACCCACAGCTTCTTCCAATTGATTTGGTGCAAAATCTTCAATATAAATATCCTGATAGCCATATTTATTGGCTTCATAAAGTTTTACATAATCCTGGCTCAATTCCAACAAATAATATTCATCATCTTCATGATATAAAGGCAATAAAGGCATAAGATAAAAATGATCGCTCACGTTTGTTTTTATTTCAAATGAAATAGGAAGCGTGTAATAATTCATCTCGTTTTTATCCAAAAATATGGCCAATCCATCCGATGGATTTCGCCACAATTCAATATCGGATATTAACGCTTCAACAGGCTTCAAATAATTTTTGATTTCTTGGGAATCCATTTCATGGCGCTCAAGATCTTTAGAAACTTCTTTTAAACATTGTTTTAAAGTTGCTTGCGCAATGCCTGCATTTTGCTCTTTTCCGTCTTTGTGCATCGGAAGATATATGGAAACGCAATGAAGTCCGTGCGTATTAACTAAGTTTTCAAAAATTGTTTTTGGTAACGGATGTTTTATGGCTACTGACATAATGAAGAATTTTGTCCTAAATTAAAAACAGTTTGCGATAATTAAAATGATATTCCTCAAAATGGGATAATTGTTTTACTGTTTATTCGTTTGAAACTATTATTTCGAACATCCGTTTCTCCCTGTACTTCCGTCTCTCTGTACTTCCGTCCCGATAGATATCGGGATCTGACTTCCAGCTTCCGTCTCCCCCCAAAACTGATATTAATCAATTTGAGCAATTGATATTTCTCAAGGCACAAGACAATCGGGATTTATAACTTTGAATTAAAACATAATGATATGAGAAAAATCGTGTTATTTATTGGAATATTATTGTTAACTGCCTGTTCTTCAATCAGGTTTGTGGACAGTTGGAAGAATCCCGGAATAACTTCTTTTGAGCCGAAGAAAATGTTGGTGGTTGGCATTACCGATAACCTGACCGCGCGTAAAATATTTGAGGAAAAATTGAAAAATGCCTTTATAATCAGAAATATTTATGCGGTGGAAAGTATGGCTGTTTTAGGAAATGACTTTACCGACTCCAAAAAAAGCGAGGAAGAAATTGATAAAATGATCAAACAAATTGCCGACGATGGTTTTGATACTGTGGTGATTACCTCAGTAAAAGGCATTGATGAACGCATTAATTATGAAACCTATTATTATCCATCCATCGGTTATCGATGGTCGCGATTTGGAAGGTACTATTATTGGTATCAAGACATTTATTATACACCGCGATATTATGATTACTACAAAGTTTACAATGTTGAAACGGTTATTTACAGTATCCATGAAAATGACACCAAATCGCTTGTTTGGGTGGGCGCCATAAATTTGGTGGATCCTCAAACAATTAATGCCACGGTAAATGACTATGTAAATAGCATCATAAAACAGCTTGAGCGCGAAAATCTGATTAAAAAATTATAAGCATTGTGTTATTAAAAAAAGGCTTGTCCATATTGAACAAGCCTTTTTTTATGCTTACCACTTTAACATTCATATATCTTATAACTAATAATTGGCTTCATTAAAACTTAACAAAGGAATTTTTCCGAAGGATTCCATCTCTTTAACCATATCCCGCTGAAACAGTTTTTTTAGAAATCCGCTTTTTTCTCGTTCCAACATAGCAACCATATCAATATTATTGCTGTCTAAATACATTTTTATCGTGCCAAATATTTCTTCAGAAAACAATACTTTAAATTTAATTTTTTTATAGGTCACTTTTTGCTGTACCATTTCTTTAAACCATTCCATTTTTAAATTTCCGTCGCCAAGAATGCTTGGCGCAATATGTATAACGGTAATTTTTGCATCAAATTTTTTGGCAATTTGGGCTAATTTAAAAATGGCGCCAATATCTTCCTGTTCAAAATCGGTTGCGTAAACAATTTTATTAAGATCTTCAGTTGCGTTTTTTGGAACCAGCAATACCGGACAAGGCGCTTTTTCAATAAGGCTCATGGAGGTATCTCCCATAAAAAGCTCTTTAATGGCGCTTTCTTTTTTCATTCCAATAACAATCATAAATGCTTTATGCTCCGCAGCTTTTATAAGTATTCCGTGCGCAACTGACAAATTTTCAAAAGCATCGGTTTTCACATTCATTTCAGCCAAATCTTTTCCCAAATGTTTTTTGCAGAAATTTTTGAGCTTAGCATTATTTTCTTTTTGGGTTGTTTTTTCCAGTTCATCGTAAAAAATGTCAAATTCCAATCCCAACATCATCGGCAGGCTGTAAACATGGATCACCAACAAATTGGCGCCCAACTTTGAGCTTAACCTGTGTGCATATTTTATGGCGGTTACAGCATTCTTCGAATAATCTGTGGCAAATAGTATTGTTTTCATTTTGAAGACTTTTTAGCGGGTTAGGCGTTAAAGATATAAATCCAAATGCGGATATAGAATGATATAACTCATTTTTGTTAAGGTAATAACTGATAATGGTCATTTTTTAGAGAAAATTGCTTCACTAAATTTAAGATGTAAATTTTGATGTTTTGTTCTTGTTTTATGCCAATCAAAATTTATGATAAGTATTTATTTTTTTAATTTAAAACTTACAGTCATGAGCGATTTTAGAAACAGGCCAAATGGAACTTACATTTTAGATGCCAATTGGGAAGCGTTGTATATTCTCACAAAACACTGGAAAATGGATTTGTTGTTTTACAGAGACGATTTAAATTTTTTAGATAATTTAATCGATAAATATTTAATTTGGATTTCGAATAAAAAGGACAGTGAAGCCGTGCGCAAAATTGACAACAGCATTTTAGAAACTGCCAAAAAATGTACCGATTTGCTGCAAAGGGTTGATAAGCATTTAACAAATTTGGTAAATTTAACAGAAAACCCATTTAAATACGATTCACATACGTTTAGGGCCGAGCACCAAAAACTTGAAGATGACATTACAAATTTTGTGAAAGTTTTTAGAAATAACAGAAAAGAGGTTTTTGAAGTGACAAAATTGGTGATTGAAAGCGATGAATTTATTCGTCAGTTTGTGGTGGTGTAAGGTTGTTTTTTAAACTTTTGAAATGGGAAACAATGTATTTATAAGGATGATATTGATGGGTTGACAATAAATCATAAGAATTCTAATTTTTATATTTCAACGCCTTTATAATCTGTTTTGATTCGTTTCGCAGCATTGGTCGGAATTAATTTTGGGTATTTTCCTGCGTGTAAAACGTCATATCGAAATCCCATGTACGCATTACCTTGCAAGTGAAAAAGTAAAATTTTATTAGAAACGCGAATTAAGGGTTGGATTTAGTCAATAGCCGCCTGCTTTAGCTGGCGGGCAAATGTTGAATTTCAAATTGGCTTTAGCCAAAATAATAGATATGTTTTGGATAAAGCCTTCAATATGAACATATTTTAATCCGTTGGCTAAAGCCGACGGCTATTTAACCCTTAATTCACATTAGAAACAAATGAGTATTAACAAAAATCCATAGAAAATGAACAACTTGCAAAACACATTGACTTAGATTTCACAACTCACAAAAACCATAGGAACCAATTATCCCGAACTTTATCAATTTTTGGATGAAAGCCCAATGAGTATTCCTTCAGAAAGCAATCCAATCATCGATAAAAAAATAATGCAGGACTATTTAGACAGTTTAAAGCAATTATTGAAGCACCATTTGGAAACACGCCAAAAAATAGAAAATCAACACTAATTTAAAAATTGATATCATGGGAGAAATAGCCACATCAAACCGACAAATAACCTTGTATTATAGTTCTAATTCGGTTAGGGCAAAACAAGCTTTGGCCTATGCAAAAGCTCAAGGACTGGCAATACAAGCAATAGACATTTTAAAAACGCCGCTTACCGGAACACAAATTGCAGAACTTGCAAATCGCTTGGGATTAGAAGTTAAAGACCTTGTAAATCAGGAACATCCTGCATACATTTCAAAATTTGAACCCCATGAATTGTCCTCGGAGGACTGGATAAAAATGATACAGCACAATCCCGAAATTATGAAACGAGCCATAACAAATTTTGATACACAGTAGAATGATTAATGGCGACTGCATCTGTACCAATAAAAAATAAAATATAAACAGATGAAGCAGCCCATTGCTTTGCGAGGTGACCAAACAATTTTAGTGGAAACCCCTACAGATATGATCAAAATTTAAATGAGATATATCATTTTATGGATTGTTAATATTGAATAACTTTAAAAGGCAAAATCATATTAGATGATTTTTTACAGATAAAACAATGAAGTGATGATAAAAGACCACGGAAAAAATTACAGCGATTTAGAAAAACTGATTACCCAAATGAACGATGAAATTCCTGCGGTAATGACTGGTTTTAACAACCTTCAGGAGGCTGTTTTATCGGAAGGGGTGTTAACAGCTAAAACCAAAGAACTCATTGCTTTGGGCATTGCCATAAGTGTGCGATGTGATGGATGCATTCCGTATCACATAAAAAATGCTCTTGATGCTGGAGCCAACTTTTCTGAAATTATGGAAACCGTTGGAGTGGCAATTTTGATGGGCGGAAGTTCGTCTATGGTTTATGGCTGTGAAGTGCTTGAAGCATTAAATCAATTTATAGTTTTAGAAAAAAATGGATAACGAAAAAAAAATAAATAAAGAAACTAATTTTTCGGAAGAAAAAAAACCAACGACTTTGCCTGAAGGTTATAAGCCCAATTGGATTTACGTTTTATTTATTTTTTTGATACTTTTCTCCATATTTAGCAGGACGGTTTCAAAACCTAAGGAAATTACCTGGTTAACTTTTGAACAAACCATGTTAAGTGCCCACGACGTGGCTAAAATTGTGGTGGTGAATAAAGCATTTGCAGAAATTTATATCAAAAAAGACCGGCTCAGTTCCGTAAATTATAAAGATTTACCGCAGGGCGGATATATGGCTGAATCCAATCCGCATTACACCCTTCAAATTGGATCCGTAGAAAGTTTTGAAAGCAAATTACAGCAAGCGCAACAAACTTTTTTGCCTGAAGAAAGGGTTGAAGTTGCCTATCAAAATCGGACAGATTGGATCGTTGTGCTTTCTTATATTTTGCCTTTCGGATTGCTGGTGCTTTTTTGGATGTTTATGTTGCGGGGAATTGGACGAAGCCCTATGGGCAGCGGTTCTATTTTTAATTTCGGGAAATCGACGGCGAAATTAATGGACAAGGACACTAAAAGTACCATAACCTTTAAGGATGTTGCAGGTTTGAGGGAAGCAAAAAGAGAAGTGGAAGAAATTGTCGATTTTTTGAAAAATCCGAAAACATACACAAAACTGGGCGCTAAAATTCCGAAAGGCGTGATGCTGGTTGGTCCTACAGGAACCGGAAAAACCTTGATGGCAAAAGCGGTTGCCGGCGAAGCACAAGTGCCTTTCTTTTCCCTGTCGGGTTCAGAATTTGTGGAAATGTTTGTGGGTGTTGGCGCTTCGCGTGTTCGGGATTTGTTTAAACAAGCCAAAGAAAAGGCGCCAAGCATTATTTTTATTGATGAAATTGATGCCGTTGGCCGTTCGCGAAGCAAAGCAAATGCATTCCAGTCTAACGATGAGCGGGAAAATACTTTAAATCAATTGCTGACAGAATTGGACGGGTTTGGAACCAATACCGGTGTTATTGTGCTCGCCGCAACCAACAGAGCCGATATTTTGGACAAAGCGTTGTTGCGCCCCGGCAGGTTTGACCGCCATATTTATTTGGAATTGCCCACCAAAGAAGAACGATTAGAAATTTTTGAAGTCCATTTACGTCCCATAAAAAAAGCAAAAGATGTTGATGTGAAATTATTGGCTTCGCTAAGTCCGGGATTTTCAGGTGCCGATATTGCCAATATTTGCAATGAAGCCGCCCTGATTGCCGCGCGCAAAAAAAAGGAAGCTGTGGAACAGGAAGATTTTATGGAAGCCAGAGACCGCATAGTTGGCGGATTGGAAAGAAAAGGGAAAATTATTTCGCCTAAAGAAAAGGAAATTGTCGCTTATCACGAAGCCGGACACGCCGTGGCGAGCTGGTTTTTGAAAAATGTGGATGCGTTGGTAAAAGTTTCCATAATTCCGCGGGGAAAATCCTTGGGTTCGGCGTGGTACCTGCCTGAAGAACATCAAATTGTGACCAAAGCCAAATTTATTGACCTACTTTGCGCCACCTTGGGCGGACGTGCGGCCGAAGAAATTATGTTTAATGAAGTGTCATCTGGCGCTTTGGACGATTTGGAAAAAGTGACCAAACAAGCTTATACCATGGTGGCTTATTACGGTTTAAACGATAAAATTGGCCCAATGAGTTTTTATGATTCCACAGGAGAAAATGAGCGGTTTTTGGGAAAACCTTACAGCGAAAATATGGCGATGATTATAGACAAAGAAGTGCAGGCACTTATTATTTCCTCCTACAACAGAACCATAGAATTGTTATTGAAGCACCAAAACAAATTGGAAAGTTTGGGACAATTGCTCTTGAAAAAAGAAGTGGTTTATTTGGAAGACCTTGAAAAAATACTGGGAAAACGAATCAAGGAAATTCCGGCGCATGTGAGGGATTGAAAAAAGTTAAAAGTTAAAAGTTAAAAGTTTCAGTCTTAACAAATAACAAATAACAAATAACAAATAACATATAACATATATCCAATAACAATTTAACCTAACTCAATTCCAGTGGAAACTGATTTATTACTTCATATAGAAAACTTAAAACTTACAGAATTCGATTTTGTGATAAGAATGCTGGTGACTGCAGGTATTGGTTTTGTGTTGGGATTGGAACGAGAATATTCCCAATATTCGGAAAAAGTGGAAATTTTTGCAGGTTTGCGAACGTTTATGCTTGTTGCTTTATTGGGTTTTTTAACGGCTTATTTAGGGATTACTTTTTCTTATTGGATTTTTATTGCGGGTTTTTTAGGCGTTGTGGCCATTGTTGCAATTTCATATTGGGTAACTTCAAATAAAGGAGATATTGGAAGCACAACTGAGTTTGCCGTTATTTTTACGTTTTTGTTGGGCAGTCTTGTGCTTATTGGCAACATAAACATAAGTTTAGCGCTAACAGTTGTGATGTTGGTTATACTTTCACTTAAAGTAAGATTAAGAATAATGATTGGCCAACTCACTCAAGACGAAGTTTATGCTTTTGTTCGTTTTGTGGTGGTGGCATTGCTGATTTTGCCTTTTTTGCCTAACGAATATTATGGACCTTATGAGGTGATTAATCCGCGGGAAGTTGGTTGGATTATTGTGTTGATTTCAGGAATTGGTTTTGTAGGCTATATTTTAATGAAATTTTTGGGAACCGATCGAGGCATTTTGCTCACCAGTATTTTGGGCGGTTTGGTGTCGAGTACCTTTGTTACTTTTACTTTTTCAAAAAAAAGCAAAGAAACCCCCGAACTTTCAAAAAATTATGCTGTTGGCATATTAGCGGCGGCAACCATTATGGTTATCAGGGTATTTTTGTTGGTTTTTATTTTTAATAAAGCAATGTTGGTTGGATTAATAATTCCTTTGTTCATTGTGCTTTTAACCGCTTTTGGCATTTCCTTGTTCTTTTACAATATCCAGTTTGGGAAACCGCAAACAATTGATAAAATAGCGTTGGGCGATCCGCTTAATATTAAAAATGCTGTTTTTTTTGGTATTTTTTATATGGGAATATTGCTGTTGGTAAGTTATGCCAACCATATTTACGGAGCAAAAGGAATTTATGTTTCAAGCGCCATCAGCGCGCTTACTGATATTGATGCCATCGCTATTTCGGTTTCCAAATTGGGCGGAACCACCATTAATTTTTTAATTGCCCAAAATGCTATTTTACTGGCCGTATTGTCGAATACTATTGTAAAAATTGGCATTGCTGTTTTTACGGGAAGCAAAGCCTTGAAAAAATATGTGCTGATTGGCTATGGCTGTATTTTTATTGCAGGAATTGTCGGGTTCTTGGTGTTGAATTTTTTCTAAAATGACAAAAAAAGTCCCACCGAAGCAGGACTAAAGAGTTGAATCTGCTCCGCCAGCCGTTGGATTGTTGTGATAAGATTAAAGGTTATAAATAGGGTTTGCTGAAAAAGATTTTTTAAAACTTAAAATATATCAAATTTGATTTTGGTTTACCAGAATTATTGCTGTAAAATTCAATGAAAAACAGCCAATAAAAAAAGGCAAATAAATAATCCTTAGCCAACTTTATAATATTCATCACAAATATAATTGCAGCAATCCAAGATTCGCTGGTGTTTTCCAATTTTGCCATGATGTTATTGAGTTTGTATTTTGTTTTTCCTTGTCCAAACTTACCTTCTATGTGATTTTTTTCGCCTCGTTCTTTTTTTAATTTTTCCTTTTGATAACGGTTTAAATCTTCTTTTGGTTTTCTGCCCAATGGCTTGCCTGTGTGCCTTATATTATTGTCTTTTAAAAATTTACGGTTTTCCCTGTTCATATAAATATCATCCGTTTGAACCAATTCCGGATAATGCCCGTTTAGTTTTTTGTAGTTTTCGATTTGCTCAACCATACAAACCCCTTCGTTAAATGCTTCAAAATCTAATTGGTCGATTCGTGTATATCCATTTTGCAAACTCGCATTTAGTTTGGCGCCAAACTCCACATTTTTACCCTGCTTGCCTCTAACCATAGGGCGGATATGGGGCTGATGGA
>JAUYUA010000056.1 GCA_030694935.1 Lutibacter sp.
GCCATAATAATGGCCGCAACCGCGATTATCTCAGCAATTCTTACAATAGGCGTTCTCCAGCTATTGTTGGTAAGCCTTAAAACGGCAACAACAACTGTTCCAACAAAACTTGTTGCAACAAAAAACACAAAGTTTGAAATATAAACTCCCCACAAAGCATAATCATTCATGTTAGTGACCATTTGTCCTCTAATAATTTGATCGATATAGGCGATGATTCCTAAAACGATTAAAACAACCAAAGAAATTGTCCATATAACGCCTTTTTTGCCAAATTTTTGAGGCGCTAAATCGTTAAGTAATTTGTCGTAATTTTTCATGTTAATCAACAGATTTAAAATCGGTGAAACTCTCTAATCCTTCTTTAAAATCTACCAATCTGTCAACAGGCGGTAAATAGAAAACACTCGGTTTTGTACCCAGGCCTTCCATTAATCTATATCCGTGTTTATCAGCCAATAATTTACTTAACCTAAGTGTTTCTTCACCGTTGGTAACCGTGTCTTCATATTTGTCTCCAAAATAGAATACCCCGTTAGGACAAGCAGTAACACAGTGAGGCAATACATTTTCTTTTATGGCGTGCGGACAAAAATCGCATTTGTCAACAGTTCCTTTTACACTAGGCAAACCAGTAAATTCTGGAGAGTGATGTTCAGATTGGTTTTCCATATCCATAAGCATGGTGATTTCGCCTTGGTTTGGTTCACTCCAATTAAACACACGGGTTGAATAAGGACAAGCGGCCATACAGAATCTGCATCCAATACAACGCTCATTGTCAATTAATACCAGTCCGTCCCTTCTTTTGAAAGTGGCGTCAACCGGGCAAACAGTTACACAAGCTGGTTGATCGCAATGCATACAAGTAGTAGGCATCCAATATGGCGCCGTATCAGTATCTTCTTGCATTTTATAGACCTTTAACCAAGCGTGATCACCAGTGATATAATGTTGCTTGTTGCAGGCAACTTGACATTTTAATGCGTTTTTACATTTTGCCAAATCTATAACCATCACAAACTTTCGGTTAGGCATTCCTTCGCGAACATCATATTCTTCTTCGTGTTGTTGCTTTTTGGAATGGTCCATTTCCATAACTTCTGAAGAATCTACCTCAATGATAGTTCCGTCAGTTGTCATAAGTTCCATTTTAGTGGTTGAACCTTCGTTGGTTTTCGCGTTTAATTTGGAAGCTATTTTCGTTAATCCTACTGCGCCGATTGCGGTAATAAGACCCAATTTTAATCCTTTGTCAAGGAATTTACGCCTTGAATCAGTATTGTTGTTTTTCATTTTTAGCAGTAATTAAAGGAGGTTATAGTTTTCTGCCCAACCAATTAAGAAATGACTCATTAGAAATATTCTTCTGAATAATTTTCGAATTTTTTACAGTACTCACTTTAACGCTAACTGTGGTACCATCAGGTTTTAACAAAGTTTGGTATGCTTCATTTTCTTCTGGAATCAATAATTCATCAGCAATTGATGTTTTTCCGAATCCCAGCAAAGGAAGCAGTAATGTACTTCCTAACAACGGAAGAATTCCTCTTCTTGAGATTTGCATTCCTTTTTTTTCAGTTTTTTTATCCATAGTAGTAAAAGTATTTGTTAAACAGTAAAGCAACATAAAAATTATTTTTGAAATCTATGAAGCTTCACTGTTTAAGTTTTCTTTAATGATCTTAGAAATTATAATTTCTTGTAATGTTGAATCCAATTAGGAAATCTCCGCCGCCTTTTCCAAATGGTTTAAATTCACCTGCGCCAAATCCATTATTTGTATTATACATATAATTTTTTTGTGGCACAATGCCATTATAATTGGTTGCAAATATTTGAAAGGCGTGCGCCGAAGTTGCAAATTCAACACCAAAACTAATTCCAGGAGGTGGATTATTCAGCAAGAATTTTGTAATTGGTTGGCTATAATCGAAAATTATTGCTGTTTGCGGACTAATTTTATAACGGCCTCCAAATGCGATAGCCACCATGTCATTTCTCATAGTATTTTCTACCACATTGTAATGCGAAACACTTGGCGCAATCTGTAAAGATAAATTTGGACTAAATCTACGTGCAATAATTAATTGATTAAAGTTCGAATACCTGTCTTGCACAAAGTTAAAATTTTCTTTTGTACGGGCATCAATCGTGAAATTTCCATAATAGGTAACGCTCACAGGCATTTTATTAGAACGTGTTTGCCTTAATAAACCAACTTTCCAGTTAAAATCTTGTAAACGATTATTTTTGGTGGTACCATACCCAATAGTTAATCTTTCATGGATGGCATAAGACAACGCGATTCTAATATTTGCGCCATCTGCGTAAATACCTGCTAAAGTGTTTTCGCCTTTCATTAAACCAAATCTGTGTTGCATTTGCACTTCCAAGGTGTTTTTATCGAATAAAACATTTGTCGGATTGTCAATAAGCATTGCACTTTCAAATGCAGGTCTTTCCAGTTGTTCTTTGACTTTTACATTAGTTGAATCTTCTTCTTGCGCAATTGCGATAAAAGGAAGTGCAAAAAAAATGAAAAGTATTAGGATATAATTTTTCATGGGTTTCTTCTTAAAGTTTAATTATTTTTAGCGCCTTGATTTATCCAGTTTTTAACTAAAGTAATTTTAGCTTGTGGCCATGCCGAACCCGGAGGCATTAATGACACTCCGCCGGTTCCTAAAAGGGATTTGTACAAAGTGCTTGCGTCAGCATTGCCGGCCACAACATAACCGTTTAAAAGGTTTGCATAAGAATTGGTACTAAGTGTTGGAGGTGTATTTCCATGACAACCTGTACATTGGCTCCATAATGGAACGATGTCTGTTGCGTATGAGACTTCTGTCGCTCCCGGCCCATCAGGATCATCAATATTCTCATACTCAGGATAGGCGTCATAATAACATGAGTTCATAAACAATCCCACACTTATGATTATAATAAATTGAATTAATTTTTTCATTTTTTAAGTTTTTTAATTTAGATAATCCAATGTTTTAATTAAAAGAGCAGATTAACTTAATCTGCTCTTTTAACTAAAAAGATTATTATTCGATTTTCATGGTTTTGAAATTACTCATTCCATGTGCTATCGCTGAATTGTTAAATATTGCCAAACCAAAAGCAATTTCTTCTCCAACCACAAAAACAGCATCTTTAGGGTCACCGGTATTTAATTTACGTTTAATTTCAATTTGCCATCCGGAACCTGTATGTTTAGCTCTTACTTGAGTTTCAGATCTGCCGTCGGCACCAGCGCCTCCAACATTAACTGTAACACTTGGGAAACGTTTTTTGCCAAAGCCTTTTGAGTAGGCCACTAAATCAGTATTAGGGTCAATAGTTGAACCATTGGATAAAGTTAATACACCTGTAACAGAAACTCCGGTAACAGTTTGTGCAGCGCCTGAAGCCAATTCGTCAGCTGTAATCCAGAAATAATTTTCTACTCCTTTTTTCACCCATTTTGGTCCTTTCATTCCTGTAGTGGCATCTGTAAATACTGGAGCGTCATTATACATTGAAATACCATCATCTGATTTTCTTCCATTAGCTGTAGATAAACCATCTTTTCCTTCAGAGTCTCTAACATAACCATCATCCACCGATTGTGAAAGCACATTTCTGTTGCGTTTCCAATGCCACAAATCTGCCAATTCATTGGCGTTTTTCATATAATGTCTGGTAGATTTTGTTCCTGCGGCGGTTCCGGTTAAACCACCGTGGCAAGTAACTGTACAAGTTCCTGTTTTAAATCCTGCTGGTTCTTGTCCGTTTACTTTTATGGGAAACATCATCCCAAATTTATCTTCATAAAACTTATCGTTTTTATGGTTGGCGTATTTGTTTTCCTGTTTCCAGGTTTTTGTTGCCGGGTCAAAGTAAAAAGACTCACGGTCTTTACTGTCCGCTTCGTCTTCATATTCCAATAAAAGATAAAGATAAGTGCCGTCATGGCCTCCTCTTAAAGAGTATTTGTAGCTTTCTCCGGTATATGGATCAAATAAATCTGTTGGTTCGAATGAAAGATTTCCTCCACTTGACGAATTTAACGTAACCGTCTTGTCACCAGCTTTAGAAACAGTGGCTGCACTTAAAAGAGGTCTTGCGGTATTCCAAATTTCATCAATATCACCATCAAAAGTAGGTGCAGTTGTAAATTTTTTAACCAGTAATTGTTCGGCGCTTGATCCAACTCCCGGGTCAACTCCTATATTGGGGGCATCATCATGGGTGCAATTTACCAATGAGAGAGATGCTGTGAGTGCTAAGACAAAAATTAATTTAATATTTTTCATAATTTGTTAATTGTTAAATTGTAAGAGTAGGTGGGTTTAGTAAAAAAATAGCTATGGTATTTTATAAAAGTTCGGGAGTTACAGAAATTTTATAACTCCCGAACTTTTTTAGCATTAAAACAATATTATGGTGTAGGCAATAATTTAACGGCTGCAATTGTATTTTTTACCAATGCATTTGCATATTTTGGGTTATGTAAACCATAAGTATGATCGTAATATAACACTCTATAGTTCCATACGGCCTTAGACAAAACATCTTTTAAGTTATTTCTGTCAGTTTGAGAGGCCGGAATAACCAATACACCTTCAGCATCAACTGAAAACTTAGGAGAAACCCTTACTATTTCCAGAGCCAATTCTTTCATTAAATTTTTAATTTTAGTTTGTCCACCGTTTATGTTGTAATCAACAACACCAGCTCCAGTATGACATTTTTTACAAGCATCTAAATTTGGTTTAAAAGAGTGGTTTCCGCTTTTCTTGTCACTAGTGGCTTTACCCATATGACATTCAATACAAGAAGAACCTTTATGTGTTCCGCTTCCTTTTGCTGGATATACTTCAGTTCCTGCAATTTCATGCATATACATACCGCCTGCAAATAAAATTGATTGAGTTCCGTAATGTGGTCCAGGTCTTGTTGTGATAAGATTAACTGTAGCGTCTGCATTTGCAGTAATTTGGGTTCTATATGGATCTCTTGGTTGGTGACATTGTACGCACATATTGCTATTGCCTCCAAAATCAACAAAATCAGCAACACCGCTAACCCATTGTTCCGTAAATTGAATTGGACCTTTTTTAGCTCTTAAAGCTGCATCGGTGCCACTAACGGCAGCGCCGGCTGATTCGTGTCCGCCTGAATGGCAAGTTGTGCATCCAATCCCTGTCCTGGTAGTTTCAGGAATAGTTGCATAAGCAACTCTAAAATCTCCATTTCCTCCAAATGGATTCAATGTGTGTTTGTAACCCTCTTCAGAGTGACAACTGGCGCAATAAGTAGTGCCTCTTAGCATTGAACCATTTTTAGGTGTGTTTTCAAAAGTTGCATACTGCACTATCTTGTAATCAGTATTGTGGCATGTTAAACATACATTTCCGCCATCCGCACCATTAAGGCCATTAGTTCCGGGTATGCCATCAACACCATCAATACCGGCTAAACCTTGTGGTCCTTCAATAGGGTCACTTGTACATTGGATAAACATTAAGCTTGATGCTAAGATCATCAAGAAACCTGTTAATTTCAAATTTTTCATAATATTAGATATTTGTTTGTTTTAAATCTTTGATAAAAATACCAACAACTTTAACGTTTTTTTATGATTTAAGTCATCTTTTTACAAATTTTAAATCGTTGATAATCAATAATATAGATATTATTTTTATTTTTTATACATTATTAAGTCCAATCTGAACGATACTTTTGTTACATGTAAATGTAATTATTATTGCTTAAAGTAAAAAAATTATAAAAAAAAATGTGATGCTAAATTAATTTTAACATTCAAATTTAATTTGTGAGCATTAAATGCGCTAAACATTAAATTTTATATAATTTTTGGATATTTTTTATGGGGGTAATTGTGAAAGTGGCAATAAATAAAAGGCGTCATATTTTAAATAATAATTGAGCAATCAATAATCAGTTCATTTTTTTTGTAAATTTGCTGATTAAAACCAAATGATATACAATGGCAAGATTCGAAATAAAACTTCCTAAAATGGGCGAAAGCGTTGCGGAAGCAACCATAACTTCCTGGTTAAAAAAGGTGGGTGACCATATTGATATGGATGAGGCCATTGTTGAAATTGCTACCGATAAAGTTGATTCTGAAGTGCCAAGCGATGTGGAAGGAACTTTGGTGGAACTATTATATGACGTGGATGCCATTGTGAAAGTTGGCGAAACAATTGCCATTATTGAAACCCTGGATGAAAACGCCGAAGAAAAAGTTGCAGTTACTTCTGCATCTGAAGAAATATCAATTGAAGCTGAAGCGATTGAGAAAGAAGTGGAAAAATCCATTGAAACAACATCCATCGGCAAAGTTTCTGAATCAGGCAAATTCTTTTCTCCATTGGTTAGAAATATTGCGACTACCGAAAATGTTTCCATGGAAGAATTGGAAGCGATTATCGGCACAGGAAAAGATGACAGAGTCACTAAAAATGATATTTTAGCTTATATTGAAAGCGGAAGAAGCGCTTCAAAACCTGTTCCTAAAGAAACTGTTGCAGAAGCACCGCAGCAAAAAGCTACAACAACTGAAACAGTTAAAACGGCTGCACCAATATCAGTAAGCGGCGAGGACGAAATTATTGAAATGAGCCGTATGGGTAAATTAACTGCGCAATATATGGTGGCTTCTGTGCAAACTTCTGCCCACGTGCAATCTTTTATTGAAGTTGATGTGACCAATATCGTTAAATGGAGAGATCGCGTAAAAGACCAGTTTTTTGCCCGTGAAGGTGAAAAAATCACTTATACGCCCATTTTTATGCAAGCGGTTGCCAAAGTGATAAAACAATTTCCAATGATTAACATCGCGGTTGATGGCGATAAAATTATCAAAAGAAAAGCAATAAATCTTGGAATGGCAGCTTCCTTGGCCGATGGAAATTTAATTGTTCCGGTAATTAAAAATGCTGATCAGTTGAATTTGGTGGGAATGACAAAAGCCGTAAATGATTTGGCTGAAAGAGCCAGAAAAGGACAATTAAAACCTGATGATATTCAAGGCGGAACTTATACCGTAACCAATGTTGGCAGTTTTGGCAGCGTTTTCGGAACGCCTATCATTAACCAGCCGCAAGTAGCTATTTTAGCATTGGGCGCTGTGCGTAAAGTACCTGCCGTTATTGAAACGCCCGATGGTGATTTTATTGGAATCCGCCATAAAATGTTTATCTCCCATTCTTATGATCACCGTGTTGTGAATGGCGCTTTAGGCGGAATGTTTATAAAAGCGGTGAAAGAAAGTTTGGAAGCTTGGGACGTAAAAGCCGATTTTTAAGATAGTCAAATTAAAGTCGTTTCAAGTGCTACATAAAAACAAAAAAAAGCAGCCAAATTAAAATTGGCTGCTTTTTTGTATTTATAAAAACACGAATAAACGATACACATAAGCTTATAAGCTTTAAATTTGCACGCAACTAAAAAAATTAAATAAAATGATTAAAGCATTTAAAATTATTACGTTGATTGAAGGATTTTCGCTATTATTACTTTTGTTTTTGGCAATGCCCTTAAAATATATTTGGAACTTGCCCCAAATGGTGCAGGTGGTTGGTATGGCGCACGGAATTCTTTTTCTGCTGTTTGTTGTTTTTGCCATTATGGTTTTTTACGAATTAAAATGGAGTATTAAAACTTTTGGCATTGTGATGTTTGCTTCCTTAATTCCATTTGGTTATATCTATATCGATAAAAAACATTTAAAGGATTAAAAAATGTTAAAGGATTTCGAGATCACCCAATTAACCGACTTTATAAGTGATTACTTAATTAAACAAGGAATGATTCCTTTTTGGGCAAATTCCATTAATTTGGTGGTGACCATAGCTTTTTTGGGTTTAGCGGTATTGTTTCTCGATAGAATTTTAAGAAAAGCAATAATAATTTCCTTCAAATTATTTTCACTGCAAACAAAAACGGCCTTCGATGATTTTTTGGCTCAAAGTAAATTCCCAAAGTACATTGCACAAATTTTGCCTATTTATGTTTTAAAATACAGCATTCCTTATGTTGTTGGCGATTATCCAGTTTTGATGAATTTTTTTAACATCGTTATTAATGTGTATGCCGTTGTGTTGATTGTTAAAATTATTCGAAGTTTTTTAAGATCTACCCAAAAATATTTACGTACCAAAGAGCGATTTAAAGACAAACCTTTGGAAAGTTATACGCAGGTAATAATGCTGTTTTTCTGGGGAATTGCCACCATTTTTATTGTGTACCAATTAACAGGAAAAGACATTATGAGTTTTGCCACGCTTGGCGCGGCTTCTGCAGTAATCTTGTTAATTTTTAAAGACACTATTTTAGGTTTTGTCGCCTCAATTCAAGTTTCAGTAAATGATATTGTGCGCATTGGCGATTGGATTACCTACAACAAATTTGGCGCCGACGGTTTTGTGACCGATATTAATTTGGCAACCGTTTTGGTTCAAAACTGGGACAATACCTACACCACCATTCCAACCTACAGCTTAATTTCCGATTCTTTTCAAAACTGGCGGGGAATGCAGGAATCTGGCGGAAGACGCATCAAAAGATCCGTTCTCATCAAACAGTCTTCCATAAAATTTTTAACCGATGAAAAAATAGAGGAATTCAAAAAAATTCAATCGGTTAAAAAATATATTGAACACAGGCAGCGTGAAATTTTGAAGTTTAATGAAAAAACTGGCGCTGATAAATCGGTGTTGATCAACGGAAGAAACCAAACCAACTTTGGGATTTTCAGAAAATATGTGAATGGCTATTTACACGAAAATTCTGCCGTAAATAAAGAGCTCGCGTTAATGGTTAGGCAATTGGAACCAACATCCAAAGGAATTCCTTTGGAAATTTATTGTTTTGTAAGCGACAAGCGTTGGGAAAATTTTGAAGCCATTATGGCCGATATTTTTGACCACGTAATAGCTTCAGTTCCTTATTTTGACCTGGAAATTTTTGAAGAACCAACAGGAAAAGACTTAAGGTCTTTGGCGGAAAGAGAAAGTTAAAATATAGTCCGAAGTCCGAAGTCAGAAGACCGAAGTTTAAGTTCATTAACCAAATCAAACTCCCTTTCCTTAGGAAAGTTTACCTGCCGCGGTAGGGGCTGGGGCAATGTCATTAAGTTAAGAGATTTACTCCTTTTTTTTGTCCTTCCGAGGCACGAGGAATCTCATCATACGTGCTCATTTGTTGCGATTCCTCCTTTGTCGGAATGACAAATATTTCCTTAACTTAATGACATTGGGGGCTGGGGATAGGATACTAACCCTCATTCACTTTCAATCTCGCCGTTGTGCTGGTGTTTTGATTTGAATAATCATTTTCCAAATATTTTAAATAACCCACAATGGCAATCATTCCTGCATTGTCGGTGGTATATTCAAATTTTGGGATGTAGGTTTTCCATCCAAATTTTTCTTCTGTGGCTTTTAAGGTTTCCCTGATTTCTGAATTTGCGCTCACGCCGCCAGCGATGGCAATGTGTTTAATTCCGGTTAATTCAACCGCTTTTTCAAGTTTATCGAACAAAATCTCCACAATGGTGCGTTGAACAGAAGCGCAAATATCATTTAAATTTTCTTTAATGAAATTTGGATTTTCTTTCACTTTTTTCTGAATAAAATAAAGAATTCCAGTTTTTAATCCGCTAAAACTAAAATTTAAATCGGCCATTTTTGGCTTGGAAAACTCAAAAGCATTCGGATTTCCAAGTCGTGCGTATTTATCAACAAACGGTCCGCCCGGATATGGCAATCCCAAAATTTTTGCCGATTTGTCAAAAGCTTCACCCACGGCATCATCCAACGTTTCGCCAATAACTTCCATGTCAAAATAGCTGGTAATTTTCACAATTTGCGTATGTCCGCCGCTTATGGTCAAACATAAAAACGGAAATGGCGGTTTTTGTTGCTTTTCATCATCAATAAAATGGGCCAAAACGTGCGCCTGCATATGATTTACAGAAATTAAAGGAATGCCTAAAGCCAAGGAAAGCGACCTTGCAAAGGAGCTTCCAACCAATAATGAACCCATTAATCCGGGTCCGCGCGTAAAAGCGATGGCACTTAACTGTTTTTTGTCGATATTTGCCTGTTGAATTGCTTGCTGAATTACAGGCACAATATTTTGTTGGTGTGCACGTGAAGCCAATTCGGGAACAACGCCTCCATATTTGGCGTGAATTTCTTGGTTTGCAACAACATTTGTCAGTACTTTGCCATTGCAAATTACGGCAGCGCTGGTATCATCGCAAGACGATTCAATACCAAGAATGTAAATAGATTTATCTTTGACCATCAGTAACAATTAAAGGCACGAAAATTGCCATAAAAAACGCAAATTTAATACTTATCAAACGAATTAAAAAAATAGTTGTAAGATTACTCTTGGCGCTGGCGCTTTTATTGGCGTTGGTGAGTTTTTTATTGTCGCTTTCATCCGTGCAAACACGTTTGGGAAAAATGGCCACCGATTTTTTAAGAAAAGATTATAATGTTGACATCAACGTTAAAAGAGTCGATTTGTCTTTTTTGGGAAATGTTGAATTGAATGAAGTTCTGATTAAAGACCACCATTCCGATACCTTGGTTTATGTTCAGAATTTAACGACCTCTGTGTTAAGTTATCGGAATCTGATTAACGGAAAATTAAATTTTGGTCAATTTTCTTTGGAGAAGTTCATCTTAAATATGAAAACTTACAAAGGCGAGGAAGACGATGCCTTTACCATGTTTATCGATAAGTTTGATGATGGCGCCACACCCACAAAACCTTCCGGGTTTTTGCTGACTTCGAGCAGGTTAAAGTTGAAGGACGGCTATGTTGAATTGTATGATGAAAATATTGAAAACAGCAAAGCGTTATTTTTTAAAGATATTGACGGAAGCGCCAAAAATTTCAAAATTGACGGCCCAAATGTTTATGCGTATATTAATAAACTTCATTTTATTGAAAATCACAATGTAGAAGTTCAAAGCCTTTCGAGCAATTTTACGTACACAAAAACAGCGATGAATTTTTTGAATACCGAATTGGTGACAGACAAATCTTCTATGGTTGCCGATATCTCATTCTCTTATAATAGAGAAGATTTTTCCGATTTTAACAACAAAGTGGTTCTTAATGCAGATGTTAAAAATGCAGATCTGTCATTGGCTGATTTAAAAAAGTTTTACAATGAATTGGGCACCAATGATGTGCTTCATTTTTCAACAAAAATAACAGGGAATCTGAACGATTTTAAGACAGATAAGTTGGTCTTGACAACCGATCAGGATGCCGCAATAATAGGAACGCTACATTTTCAAAACGTATTTAACCAAGAAGAAGGATTTTCATTGGCGGCAAATTTAACCCGATTAACTTCAGATTATGGCCATTTAAAAGCATTGCTTCCAAATATTTTAGGAAAACAGCTTCCTTCATCATTTAAAAAATTGGGAAAATTTTCGGTAAGCGGATTTGCCTATCTCACGGAAGATTTAATCAATGCCAATGTTATTATGAAAACCGATATAGGCACCCTGATTACCGATTTGGAGCTGACCAATATTGGCGACATAAACAATGCATCTTATTTTGGCAAGGTTGCAGTTGTTGATTTTGGATTGGGCAAAATTTTAAATGATCCATTAATGGGCAATCTTTCTGCGGAAGTTGATGTTGACGGAAAAGGTTTTACCTTGGAAAAAATGAACACTTCAGTAAAAGGACATATTTCCAAGCAACAATTTAAAGGATATACCTACACCAATATTGATATAAACGGTGTCATAAAAAACAAACATTTTGATGGCGAAATGGAGGTAAATGATGATAATATCAAACTGAACTTTGTTGGTTTGGCCGATTTTTCGACAAGAATTTTTACGTTCGATTTTAAAACCAAAATCGATTATTTGGATTTAAACACCCTAAATCTTTTTAAACGCGACAGCATTTCACTTGTTAAAGGAGATATTGATATACAAGTTTCTGGAAATTCTTTGGATGATTTGGCAGGAACCATTGATTTTAAAAACGCTTTATACACCAACCAAAAAGACAGCTACTTCTTTAAGGATTTCAACATTACTTCTGCTTTTGAAGGCGCGGAAAGAACCATTACCGTAAATTCTTCGGAAATTGTGAATGGCTATGTAAAAGGGAAATTTAAGTTTGCCGAACTGGTTAAACTTACAAAAAATTCCTTAGGAAGCATTTACTCAAATTACAAACCTTTTGCGGTGACACCTGCTCAGGAGCTGGAATTTAAATTTAAAATTCACAATAAAATATTGGAGGTTTTTTATCCTGAAGTTTCCCTGTCTGCAAATACCTCAATTGCGGGAAATCTAAATTCTGATGATAATTTATTTAGGCTAAATATTAAATCGCCAGAAATTGTAGCCTTTAATAACACCATTGATTCGTTGAATTTGCAAATTGACACTAAAAATCCATTATTTAATACACAACTTACCGTTGCCAAAATAAATACTAAAAATTACAATATCGCCAAATTGCATTTGGTTAATATTACCTTAAATGACACACTGTACTTTAGGACCGAGTTTTTGGGAGGAGAAAAAAATACGGAGAATTACGATTTGGCGTTTTATCATACGTTTAACAATGAAAACAAATCGGTTTTCGGACTGCAAAAATCGAATTTTACTTTTAAAGATACCGAATGGGTTATCAATCCGGAAGACAATTTTGACAACAAATTGGTGTACGACAGTAAAACAAAAACGTATGATATAAGTCCGTTTTTAATTACTTCAAACAATCAAAGAATTGAGTTTTTTGGGCAAATGCGCGACAACATTTCAAAAGACTTAACCTTTAAGTTTGACAATGTTGATTTGGCCACCATTGTCCCTAAAATAGACAGCATAAGCGTAAAGGGAATTATGAACGGCTCTCTAAACTACAAACAATTAAATAGGGTAGTAAAGCCAACAGCGAACTTTACAATTGCCGATTTTAACCTTAATAATTCTGAACTTGGAAACTTAACAGTTGCAGTTGAAGGGAAAAATTCCATTCGGGATTTTGGCGTGAATATTAGATTGGAACGTAACAATACCGTAAATTTTTCAGCAATTGGCGATCTCGATTTTACCTCCAAAAAACCAACTATGGATGTGCAGTTGGAATTTGAGGAATTTAAATTGGACCCGTTTTCGCCATTGGGACAGGATGTGTTTACAAATATTAGAGGTTTTGCCTATGGAAATGCGCATTTAACAGGTTTGCTGAATAATCCAACCATGGAAGGTGAGTTGTTTTTAGACCAAGCCGGATTGTTTTTGCCTTATTTAAATGTGGATTATGATTTTGAAGGAACCAGCGTTGTTTCTATGAAAAATCAAACATTTACCTTTGAAGACGTTCAACTGAAAGATAAAGTATTTAGTACCAGAGGAAAATTAACAGGAACCATCAGCCATGCAAATTTTGAAACTTGGCGGTTAAATTTAAACTTAAACACCAAAAATTTATTGGTGTTAAATACGGTTGAAAAAGAAAACTCGGTGTATTACGGCACCGGATTTTTGGAAGGATATGCCAATTTATATGGCCCTACAGACAAATTGGTGATCAATGTTGTTGGAAGAACAAAAAAAGGCACCTACCTCACAATTCCTGTAAGCGATATAAAAACGGCTGAAACTTCTCAATTAATTCGATTTGTGAATAAAAACAATCCCGAAGAAAATGAGGAAACAAGAAGACAGTATATTTCAGAAAAACTAAAAGGATTGTCTTTAAATTTCAATATTGATGTCACAAAAGATGCTGTTGTTGAAATGGTGCTGGACAAATCAACAGGAAGTTTTTTACGAGGAAGCGGAACTGGAAACATACAAATTGCCATTGACACCAAAGACAAGTTTGAAATGTATGGCGACTTTATTGTGGACAATGGAATTTATAATTTTAAATATGGCGGATTTATCAATAAACCATTTATTGTGAAACGAGGCGGAAGCATTTCGTGGAGCGGGGATCCTTTAACCGCAGATATCAATGTTGAAGCAGTTTACAGAGTCTCGGCAAATCCAAGATCATTGCTTGAAAATATTACCTCCAGCAGAAAAATTCCTATTGATTTGGTTACCCGTTTTACGGGAGAATTGTTTAATACCCAAAGAGAATTTGACATAGTAATTCCAAATGCAAGTTCAACCGTAGCTTCGGAGTTGGCATTTAGGTTGAACAGCGATAATTTAAACAACAAAACGGTGCAGTTTATATCATTGCTAATTTCTGGAAGTTTTTATAATGAAAGCGATTTAAGCGTTAACAGCAGTACCGCTTTATATGGAACCGGTTTTGACATACTTTCAAATGCCTTCGACAATATTTTTAATCAGGGAAACAATCGTTTTAAACTGAGACCCGAATATACCGTTGGTGAAAGAGGCAAAGTGGATAATTTAAATATTGAGGATCAATTGGCCATTGGGTTAGATTATCAGCTAAATGACCGAATTATTATCAACGGAAAAGTGGGCGTTCCTATGGGTAATGGCAATCAAACCAATATTATTGGAGAAGTAAATATAGAGTTTTTATTGAATGAAGAAGGAACTTTGCGATCATCAATATTTAACCGACAAAACGAAATTCAATATTCTGAAGAAGAAGAAGGATATACGCAAGGCGCAGGATTAAGCTATCAAATAGATTTTGACAACAGTAAAGAATTGCTGCAAAAATTAGGGCTCAGAAAGAAAAAAGCAATAGACCCGACACTTAAGCCGCTTGATACCATAGAAAAAATTGACAGAATAATAGATTTTAAAAAAAATAAAAATAAAAAAAATGAATAAACCAACATTGGTAATTTTAGCTGCAGGAGTAGGAAGCCGTTACGGAGGATTAAAACAATTGGACACTTTTTCGGAACAAGGTGACACCATTTTAGATTTTTCAATATATGATGCAATCCGCGCAGGATTTGGGAAAGTTGTTTTTATCATCAGAAAAAATATCGAAGCCGATTTTAAAGCATTTTTCAACAAAAAGTTAGAAGGAAAAATTGAAGTTGAATATGTTTTTCAGGAATTGGAAAATATCCCGGGAAAGTATTTAGACAACAACCGTGAAAAACCTTGGGGAACCGGTCACGCCTTGTTGATGGCTAAAGATGTTGTGAAAGAAAACTTTGCGGTAATCAATGCCGATGATTTTTATGGTGCCGAGGCTTTTAAAGTTGAGGCGGAATCTTTATTAAAAATGGATCCGGAATCCACCAATTTTAATATGATGGGCTATGTGCTAAAAAACACCATTTCCGAATATGGTTCTGTGTCAAGAGGTGAATGCAGCGTTGATGAAAATGGTTTTTTAACCGGCGTGACAGAAAGAACGCATATTGAAAAAGTGAACGGGGAACTTAAATATAAGGATGAAAATGAAAATTTAATTTCAATTTCAGAAGAAACCATCGTATCGATGAACTTTTTTGGTTTCACGCCAAAATACTTCGAATTGTCTGAGTCTTTGTTTGAGGAATTTTTGGCTAAAAATTATAAAGAACCTAAAGCAGAATTTTTTATTCCGTTGGTCATTAACCATATTATTGTCAACAAATTGGCAACTATGGAAGTGCTAAAATCCGATGCCCGCTGGTTTGGCGTTACCTACAAACAGGATAAGGAATATGTGACTTCAGAAATTCAAAAGCTGAAAGACAACGGTGTTTATCCAATCAATTTATGGTAGGCAATCTTAAAGAATAAAAAAATGATATTCATTTAAAATATAATTATAATTTTGCCTTCGCTTTATGGGAAACAAAATAAAAAAAATAGGGTTAATGACTTCTGGTGGCGATGCTCCGGGGATGAATGCTGCAATTAGGGCTGTGGTGAGGGCTTGCACTTACTATAAAGTTGAATGTGTTGGTATTTATAGAGGTTATCAGGGAATGATTGAAGGCGATTTTGAACCGCTGTCTGCACGCCACGTAAGCAACATCATCAACAGGGGAGGAACCATTTTAAAAACCGACCGATCCAAAGAATTCAGAACCAAAGAAGGAAGACAAAAAGCCTACGACCAGTTAAAAAATGCTGAAATAGATGCTTTGGTTTTAATTGGCGGAGACGGAACTTTTAATGGCGGAATTGTTTTTAACCAGGAATTTAATTTTCCTTGTATTGGCATTCCGGGAACCATTGACAATGATATCTTCGGAACCGATTATACCATTGGCTATGACACTGCGCTGAATACCATTGTTCAGGTGATAGATAAAATTAGAGACACGGCGAGTTCCCACAACAGGTTGTTTTTTGTGGAGGTGATGGGTCGTGATGCAGGATTTATTGCACTAAATGCGGGCGTTGGAGCAGGAGCAGAGGAAATTTTAATTCCCGAAGAAAATTTGGGGTTAGATCGTTTATTGGAATCCTTAAAACGAAGCAAACGTTCAGGGAAATCATCGAGTATTGTGGTGGTTGCCGAAGGTGATAAAATTGGAAAAAACGTATTTGAACTGGCCGACTATGTGGAACTAAATTTACCGCAATATGAAGTGAGGGTTTCAGTATTGGGACATATGCAAAGAGGCGGAAGCCCAAGCTGCTTTGACCGTGTTTTGGCAAGCAGGTTAGGGGTAAAGGCGGTTGAATTGTTATTGGACGGCAAAACAAATTTAATGGTAGGCATGGTCAATAATAATGTAGAAGCCATTGAATTTAAAGAAGCAGTGAAAGGACGCCATGAAATAGACAAAGAATTATTGCGCGTTAGCGATATCATGTCTATTTAAAAAAATCAGTGTTGCAAAAATTGAAAATAAACCGCAATTATAATTGAATGATCAAAATAGGAATAAATGGCTTTGGAAGAATAGGGCGTCTGGCTTTTAGAACTGCAATCAATAAACAAAATATAGAAGTTGTTGCCATAAATGATTTGCTGGATATTGATCATCTGGCCTATTTATTAAAATACGATTCGGTTCACGGTCGTTTTAAGGGAACCATTGAGGTAAAAAACAAAGTGCTTATTGTAAATGGAAACCCAATTCGGGTTACCGGTGAAAGAAATCCGGAAGCTATTGATTGGGGAAAAGTTGGGGTTGATTACGTGATTGAAGCTACGGGATTATTTACAGATAAGAATAAAGCAGAACTACACCTAAAAGGTGGCGCAAAAAAAGTGGTGATTTCAGCTCCGTCAAAAGATGCTCCCATGTTTGTAATGGGTGTTAACCACACAAAACTTTCCAAAGAAAACCTGGTTTTTTCAAATGCTTCTTGCACCACAAACTGTTTGGCGCCAATTGCCAAAGTATTGCACGATAATTTTGGCATCGTTGAAGGCATTGTGACCACTGTTCATTCGGCAACCGCCAGCCAAAAAACGGTTGATGGCCCTGAAAAGCAATGGCGCAGGGGAAGATCGGCTTTAAACAATATGATTCCAACAACCACAAATGCGGCCATTGCAGTTACTGAAATTATGCCCGAATTAAAGGGAAAATTGTTGGCGATGGCCATAAGAGTTCCTATTGCAGATGTTTCTTTGGTAGATTTAACGGTTAGGTTGGATAAACCAACTTCTTATCAGGAAATTAAAGAGGTGATGAAAAAAGCATCCGAAAATGAGTTGAAGGGAATTTTAGGATATACAGAAGAGGAAGTGGTTTCGCAGGACTTTGTTTCGGAGCCAAGAACATCAGTTTTTGACGCCGAAGCCGGATTGGAACTGAATCCGAATTTTTATAAAATTATTTCCTGGTACGATAACGAATTTGGTTACGCAACTAAAATTGTTGAACTCATTGAATATGCGTCATCTTTAGAATAAACAAATAATATTTATGAAATATGGAAATAGCAATCATAGCCCACGATGGCAAAAAAGCCGAAATGATTCAGTTTTTAATGGATTTTAAAGCCTTGATAATCGCTAAAAACATTACGTTGATTGCGACAGGCACAACCGGAAAAAATGCCGAGAAGGCCGGATTTGAAGTGGTTAAATTTTTATCGGGTCCTTATGGCGGCGATGCCCAAATAGCTGGACGTGTAGCAGAAGGAAAAACAAATATGGTTTTCTTTTTCAGAGACCCGCTGGGAATGCATCCCCACGAACCGGACATTGCGATGCTCATGCGTTTATGCGACGTTCATGACGTTCCGTTGGCTACCAATCCGGCAACTGCAGAGCGATTGATAAAATCGATTTAATTTTACAATATTAGTGCCTAAAGTTTGGAGTGCCTAAAATGCCTAAAGTAAAGGATTTCTCAATTTTACAATTGAACAAGAAAATAAATTTCTTGTCTTATTCAATCCAACACATTATACTTTTAAATAAATCAAGTCGTATGGTTCGAAAAAGATCTTTTTAATTTTTTTAACTCTAAGTACTCCAAACATTAGGCAATTAAGGAGCTGACCATAATTAACATTTACAATTTGGCATAATAGTGTAGTTCCAGTCTCCGTGAAAAGAATGTCTTTTTATCATTAAATCTTCCATTTCCTTTTTTGTTACTTTGATTCCTTTTTGATATATATTTTCGTCT